>NZ_VFUI01000016.1:0-108056 GCF_006440535.1 Mesorhizobium sp. B2-5-13
GAAAAGCCTCCAAAGCAACGAAAATGGCCGCCCTCAATCCTCACAACAAGCCTCCCGCAATATTGCGCAACGGGCCCCTCAGGAGGGAGAGGAAGGGCGCCAGACGGCCTAAGCTCGCGCCTTTCCTGTCCCCCGTCGATCGGGGGAGAGGTGGCGAGCGAAGCTCGACGGAGTGGGGGTCGACTGTTCATCAATACAGATCAAAAATCGGTCGGCGCGCCGCCTTCGGCCGTGCGTTTCTGGACGAAGGCGTTGAGTTCTTCGCGGATGGCGGGATCCATGTAAGGCTCGTCATAGGACGCCAGCCGCTCCTTCCAGACCTTGTTGGCCTTTTCCAGCGCCGTCGGCGAGCCGGCTTCCGCCCAGGTTTCGAAATTGCGCCAGTCCGAGAGGATCGGCGAATAGAAGGCGGTCTTGTAGCGGTCCTGCGTGTGCTGGGTGCCGAAGAAGTGCCCGCCGGGGCCGACCGACTGGATGGCATCGAAGCCGAGCGCCTCTTCGGAGAGGTCGAGCGGGGTCAGGAATTCGGCCACCATCTGCAAGAGGTCGATATCCAGAATGGTCTTCTCGTAGGAGCAGCGCAGGCCGCCCTCGAGCCAGCCGGCGGCATGCATCATCAGATTGCCGCCACCCTGGATGGCGCCCCACAGCGAGAACACGCTTTCATAGGCGGCCTGCGCGTCGACCGTGTTGGCGGCGCAGGTGTTGGAGGTGCGGTAGGGAATGTTGTAGCGGCGGGCAAGCTGGCCACCGACCAGCTGCGCCTTCATGTATTCGGGCGTGCCGAAGGCCGGCGAACCGGACTTCATGTCGACATTGGAGGTGAAGCCGCCGTAGCCGACCGGCGCGCCCTTTCTGACCATCTGGGCGAAGGCAATGCCGGACAGTGCTTCGGCATTCTGCTGCACCAGCGCGCCGGCGATGGTGACAGGAGCCATCGCCCCCGACAGGGTGAAGGGCGTGACGATGACGACCTGGCCCTTGCTCGACATCTGGATGATGCCTTCCATCATAGGCACGTCGAGCTTGAGCGGCGAATTGGTGTTGATGATGGTGAAGACGGATGGCTCCGTGAGCAACTGCTCATGGCTGATGCCGCGCGCGATGCGGGTGATCTCGATGCCGTCGACATTGCGCTCCTTGCCGAGCGAATAGATGTGGAACACCTTGTCGGTCAGCGTGGCGAGGTCGCGGATGCATTCGAGGTGGCGCACCGACGGGTGGATGTCGGTCGGTTCGACCGGATAGCCGCCCGTGCAATTCAGGATGTTGTGCATCTGGGCCAGCCGCAGGAAATTGCGATAATCCTGCTGGTTGCCCGGCCGGCGGCCACGATCGATGTCGGAGCAATTGGGCGCCGACGCCATCATCGAGATGATCAGATTGTCGCCGCCAAAGCGCACATTGTGGGCAGGGTTGCGGGCGTGGATGGTGAATTCGGACGGGCAGTTCGACACCAGCTCCAGGATCATGTCGCTGTCGAAGCGCACGCGCTCCGAGCCCTCGCGCACATCGGCGCCATGCGCCTTCATAATGCTGCGGGCTTCGTCGTGCAGAACGTCGACACCGATTTCGCGCAACACTCGCAAGGAAGCGAGGTGGATCGATTCCAGCTCGTCCTCGGAAACCAGCTTGGTCGGCGTCAGCGGATTTTTCAGCTGGCGGAAAGCCGGTTGCTCGAACGCGGCCGAGCCACCGGCGCGCTTTCCGGCGCGACCGCCCCGGCGGGCGCGGTCGGGCGCCAAAGCCGGCTCTGAGGGTTGTAGGGCGGCGGTCATGATGGTCCTCGTAGGATGCGATAATGGGCGGCATAATGGACCGGCGCCCGCCCGGCCATTGCGGAGGCGGCGACCACTAGGGCGAGGGAAGCGACATGCCGGAACGGCAGTTGCGTGGACGCGACATCCGCCTTGATCATCCACCCGTTGGCGCAAGCGGATCTTGCTTGCCGGCCCTTTCTTTCCGCCGATCGAACCCGTAGCTAGTCGGGCCTGTCGGCAGGGAGGTTAGCCGGCACGTCACATGGAATGACAGCATGGTCGCAACCGGCTCGAGCGAAGGCGAAGCGGGAAAAGCGATCGGACCACTGGGATTGCCGACCGTGATCGTCGCCCTCGACGCTTTGCTGGTCGCCTTCGCTGTCTATAGATCGGCCAGCCGCAGAGGCTCCTGGCAGGGTTTGGCTGGAGCCGGGCGTCGGTTCAGGCCGCGGGGCTTACCCGGGCCTGACCGAACCGCTAAGTCTGCAACCACGACAGCATTATGGATCATGGACTTGGTGGACACGAGAAGCGACGAGACGACGCAGTGGGCGGCGATCACCGGTGTGATCGCGACCGTGTCCGTGTTCGCCATCGCGCAGGGCCTGTCCTACCCGCTGTTGAGCTTCATCCTGCAGCGCCAGGGTGTCTCGCCGGCGATGATCGGCCTGTCGGCGGCAATGACGCCTGTCGGCTTCATCCTGTCATCGCCACTGATACCTGGCCTGGCAAGGCGGTTCGGGGCAGGGCGCACGGCACTCACCTGTGCCGCACTCTCGGCTGTCGTGCTGGCGCTGATCGGCTGGACGCAGAACGTCTATCTCTGGTTTCCGCTGCGCTTCCTGATCGGCGTAGTGACCAACCCACTCTATGTGCTCAGTGAGATCTGGGTGATCGCGCTCGCACCGCCGGCCCGGCGCGGCCGCATCATGGGTCTCTATTCGACGATCATTTCCGCTGGCTTCGCGACCGGCCCGCTTTGCCTGCTTGCCGTCGGCACGGAAGGCTGGCCGCCGTTCCTTGTCGGCATTGGCGCCTTCGTGCTCTGCGGCTTCTGCCTGGCATCGGTTCTGCCGCGGCTGCCCAGGGTGGACGAGGCAGAGCATCAGGTTTCGGTGATGGGTTTCATGCCTCTCGCCTGGCTGCTTCTGTCGGCGGTGGTCGTGGCCGCCGGCTTCGAGCAGGCGGTGCTGGCTCTGCTGCCTGTCTATGGCACGTATCATGGCATCGCGGAGGCTCGCATGTCCGCGCTGCTGTCGGTCATGATTGCCGGCAACATTGCCATGCAGGTGCCGCTTGGCCTGCTGGCCGAGCGGCTGACGGCCCGCATGGTGCGCTTCATCTGCGTCTCGCTGACTCTGTTCGGTTGTGCGCTGCTGCCGGTTCTGATCGAAACCCCGCTGGTCTGGCCCTGTGTGTTCGTCTGGGGCGCGGTGTCCTACGGCATCTACACGATGTCGATCATCGAGCTTGGCGAGCGCTTTACCGGCTCGGCGCTGGTTGCCGGCAATGCGGCATTCTCCCTGATGTGGGGCGTCGGCGGCATTCTGGTTCCGCCGCTTACCGGCGGCGTGATGGATGTGTTTGGCGCGGTCGGCCTGCCGGTCACGCTTGGTGCGATCTGCGCTACGCTGGCCTTGGCGACGATCATCCGCCGGCGGGTGCTGTGAAGCAATGAGATGCAGACCGCAAAAGACCATATCGCATCTTGAATGTCAGCGCCGCCAACGCGATGTAGGCAAGGCCGCCCAGAATCCCCCGGAGACCTGCATGACCTTTTCGACGACCAAAGCCCAGCCCTCTCAGAAGGCCGGCGATCCCTTCCTCTGGCTGGAAGACAGGACCAGCAAACAGTCGCTCGACTGGGTGCATAGCCAGAACGAGGTCACGGTGGCGGAATTGCAGGGCGATCCATCCTACCAGGTTTCGTTCCAGACGGCACTCGACCTGATGACGGCCGAGGACAATATCGCGGTTGGCGCGGCAATCGCGGGCCATATCTACAATTTCTGGCAGGACAAGAACAATGCGCTCGGCCTGTGGCGGCGCACGACGATCGCTTCCTACAAAACCGACAAGCCCGACTGGGAGACGATCATCGACTTCGATCAACTGGCGGCGAAGGAGGGGATAAAGTGGGTGTTCGGCGGCGCTGTCAGGCTTTACCCCGATTTCAATCGCTGCCTGGTCTCGATGTCGCCCGATGGCGGTGACGCCAGCGCGATGCGCGAGTTCGACATCGCGGCCAAGTACTTCGTCGAAGGCGGTTTTCAGGCGCCGGCCTCGAAATCGGGCTTCGGCTGGCTGGACGAGGATACGGTGATCGTCTCGGCCGCATTCGAAGAGGCCGACAAGACCGAGTCCGGATATCCGCGTGTGGTCAAGCTCTGGAAGCGCGGCACGAGGTTGGAAGAGGCGACGCCGATCTTCGAGGGAAAGACCGAGGATCTTGCCGTTGGCGCCGGGGTCGAGTTCGATGGCGAGAAGCGTCACCTGTTTCTGGCGCGGACACTCAACTTCTTCGCGTCGCACAGTTTCCTGCGCCTCCCTTCGGGAGAGAACCGCCGCATCCCCCTGCCCGACGACGTCACCGACACCGCGCTCTTTAGGGATCAACTGGTGTTTGGAGTGCGGACGCCATGGACGGCGCCGGACGGCACCGCATGCCAGCCGGACGGGCTTTATTCGATCGATTTCGCGTATTGGATCGAAACCGGCAGTTTTGGTACGATCGAGACGTTGCTGGCGCCGGCATATCGCGTCTCGATCGCCGGTATCAGCCGCACGCAGGACCGCCTGTTCATCAACCTGATGGACAATGTGCGTGGCAAGGTTCTCGTTTGCGAGCGTAGGGACGACGCCTGGTCGCTGAAACCTGTCGCGCTGCCCGAAAACGGCACTGTCGGCATCAGCCATGCCGAGCATTTCGGCTCCACCGTCTCCTTCTCCTTCACCGATTTCCTGACGCCGAGTTCGATCATCTGGTCCGATGACGATGGCGAGACGCTCGCCACCGTGAAGTCGCAGCCGGCGCGCTTCGATGCCTCGCCGCTTGTCTCGGAACAGTTCGAGGCGCGCTCGAAAGATGGCACGATGATCCCTTACTTCGTCGTCAGGCGGCGCGACCAGAATGGGCCGGTGCCGACGCTGCTCTACGGCTATGGCGGTTTCGAAGTGCCGCTGTTGCCCGGCTATGCCGGCGTGCGCGGCAGGCTGTGGCTGGAGAAAGGCAATGCCTATGTGCAGGCCTGTATTCGCGGCGGTGGCGAGTTCGGCCCGGCCTGGCACCAGGCTGCGCTGAAAGGCAAGCGCCAGACCGGCTTCGACGACTTTGCCGCGGTGGCTGAGGATGTCGTCAGGCGTGGCATCGCAACGCCTGCGTCGCTTGGCATTCAGGGAGGCTCCAACGGCGGCCTGCTGACGGGCGCCTCCCTGACGCAGCATCCCGAGCTTTTCGGCGCAGTCATCATCGATGTGCCGCTACTCGACATGCTGCGCTACACCGAACTGCCGCCGGGCGCTTCGTGGATGGCCGAATATGGCGATCCGTCAAAGCCTGAAGACGCCAAATGGCTTTCCGCCTATTCACCCTACCAGCATGTCAAGGCGGATGCCGCTTATCCCCCGGTGCTGCTGACCACCTCGACCGCGGACGACCGGGTCCATCCGGGCCATGCGCGCAAGATGGCGGCCCGCCTGCAGGAAGCCGGACACGGCAAGACGCTGTTCTTCGAGGAGACCGAAGGCGGTCATGGCGGGCGCGGCGACCGACGGCCGCAGGCGGCGCAGACGGCGATGAAGTATGTGTTCCTGCAGCGGGCGCTGAGCGGCGAAGCCTGACATCATGCCATGGCGCCACTTGAGCAAAGGGTGGTTCACCTCGACCGTCCTTTGCTCTAAGGTGCCTTCATGGCTCTCGCTAGATTATCAGCTCGCGCATTCCGGGTCGCGGTGACGCCATCGTCACGCACGCTGCGCGCCGAGCTTTTGCGGCTGTGCGCCCGTATTGGTTATTCGCCACCTGCCGTCCTCTGACGAATTCGCCCCGGCACCGCCGGAAGGATTTCAGAGGAAAGATCAAATCAATGACCTATCAGAATTATTCGCTGAAGCAGCTTCAGCAGATCGACGCCGCGCATCACTTGCATCCGTTCACCGACCATAAGGAGCTGCGTGAGGCCGGCGCGCGCGTCATCACCCACGCCAAGGGCCCGTTCATCTACGATTCCGAAGGGACGGAACTGCTGGACGGCATGGCCGGCCTGTGGTGCGTCAATATCGGCTACGGCCGTGACGAACTGGCCGAGGCCGCCTATGCCCAGATGAAGGAATTGCCTTACTACAATTCCTTCTTCAAATGTTCGACGCCGACGCCGGTGCTGTTGTCGAAAAAGCTCGCCGAGATCGCGCCACGCAACGTAAACCAGGTGTTTTACGGCTCGTCCGGTTCGGAGGCCAACGACACCGCGTTGCGCCTTGTGCGCCACTATTGGGTGCTGGAAGGCAAGCCGGAGAAGAACCGCGTCATCTCGCGCAAGATGGCCTATCACGGTTCGACCATCGCCGGCACTTCGCTCGGCGGCATGGATGCCATGCACAAGCAGCTCAACGGCGCGGTGCCCAATATCGTCCATGTGATGATGCCCTATGCTTATGAGCTGGCTCTGCCTGGCGAAAGCGATCACGATTTCGGCCTGCGCGCGGCAAAGTCCGTCGAGGATGCCATCATCGAGGCTGGCGCCGACAAGGTCGCGGCTTTCATCGGCGAGCCGGTGATGGGGGCGGGTGGCGTCAAGATCCCGCCGGCGAGCTACTGGCCCGAAGTGCAGCGCATCTGCCGCAAATACGACGTGCTTTTGATGCTGGACGAGGTCATCACCGGCTATGGCCGGACAGGTGAGTGGTTCGCGGCCCAGACCTTCGGCATCGAACCGGATACCATCACCACGGCCAAGGCGCTGACATCGGGCTATCAGCCGCTCTCGGCGCTGCTGGTTGGCGATCGCATTGCCTCGACGCTGGTCGAGAAGGGCGGCGAGTTCAACCACGGCTACACCTATTCGGGGCACCCAGTGGCCTGCGCCGTGGCGCTGAAGAACCTCGAGATCATCGAACAGGAAGGCCTGGTCGATCGCGTCAGGAACGACACCGGACCCTATTTCGCCAAGGCTTTGCAGGAGCGTATCGCCGGGCATGATCTGGTCGGCGAGGTGCGTTCGATCGGCCTGATGGGTGCGATCGAGATCGTCAAGGACAAGACGACGAAGGAACGCTTCCTGCCGCCGGGAAGTGCCGCGGTGACGGTGCGCGATCATGCAATCGCCAATGGCATGATGCTGCGCGCCACCGGCGACACGATGATCCTGTCGCCGCCGCTGATCTGGACCCGCGACACCATCGACATGGCCTGTGAGCGCATCGGCAAGGCGCTCGACCTGGCGCAGGCCGACCTGCGCAGGCGGTAAAACGGAACCGGGCGTCCGTTGATCGGGCGCTCTCTTCTGGCCGCACGCCGTCGCTGTTCAACGGCGTCGCGGCCGAACGGTCGATCAGCGCCGCGCTGAAGCCGGCCAGCCGCGCCGTGAAGGCAAATTTTCGCCGGCTTTCGACAAAGGGTTGAAGCGGGCGTCGCGGAACTTCTTTGCGCATCGTCGAAGTCATGCGCTAGAACCAATCGGCATACGCATCGATGGGGGACAACATGGCCGGACAACCGCTCAACCAGCCGGCTGAAATTCCAGCCGAACTCGATCGCTGGAACTGGGGCGCCTTCTTCCTCAACTGGATTTGGGGCATCGGCAACAGCACCTTCATCGCGCTGCTGGCGCTGATCCCCGTCGTCAACCTGATCATGATCTTCGTGCTCGGCGCGCGCGGCAGCCGCTGGGCCTGGCGGAACCGTGCCTGGCGCGACGCCGAGCAGTTCCGCAAGACGCAGCGCAATTGGGCGATTGCCGGCCTTGCCGTCTGGGTGGTCAGCATCGGCGGCTGTGCGACCATGGTCGGCAGCATCCCCTTCGTGCTCAAAGGGAGCGACGCCTTCCGTATGACCATGGACGCCGTCCGCGCCGACACCCGGGTGAAGGCCGCCATTGGCGACGATGTGACCGACAAATTCTGGATCGGAGGCCACCTCAACGTCAATGCGAATGGGGCGGGCGATGCCCAGTTCAGCATTCCCGTCCACGGCGCCAAGGGCAAGGGCACCGTCTTCTCTCATCTGATTCGCAATGCCGGCACTTGGAGCACGCGCCTGCTCGTGGTCCGCGTGGACGGCGTCGATGCGCCGATCGTGCTGACCAATGAAGATCACGTGCCGATCCCGGGCGCCGCGATCGGAATATAGACGGATCATCGATAATAAAGGGGTCGGAAACGCAAAAACCGCGCCCCACCGGGAACGCGGCTTTGCCAGATACGCATGGCGTTTCGCTACGAAGACACTTGCGAAACTTACGGGCTCCGGCACGCGAGACCTGATCCGGAGCGCCGGGCGGATGCGATATATCCGCCTCGCAATCCGTTTTATAGGGACATCGTTACCGCGGAGTTATCGAGAGCTTAAGCAAATCTAAATTTGCGGCCCTTCGACTGGAAGGACCGGAAAAAAGTCAATTCGATCCGCCGGTTACGCCGGGTTGCCGCGCAGAAAATTAATTATGCCGGAGAAATCCGCGCCGCCATGTCCCTGGGCATTGAACAGGGCATAGAGCTGCGCCGCTTCGGCGCCGAGCGGCGTCACCGCGCCGGCGCCAAGCGCTGCTTCCTGGGACAATTTCAGGTCCTTCAGCATAAGAGCCGCAGCAAATCCCGGCTTGTAATCCTTGTTGGCGGGCGAAGTGGGAACCGGGCCGGGCACCGGGCAATAGGTGGTCAGCGACCAGCACTGGCCTGACGACGTCGAGGCGACGTCGAACAGCGCCTGATGCGACAGGCCGAGTTTCTCCGCCAGCACGAAGGCCTCGGCGACGCCGATCATCGAAATGCCGAGGATCATGTTGTTGCAGATCTTGGCGGCCTGGCCGGCGCCGTCGCTGCCGCAATGGACGATGCGCCCGGCCATCGGGTTCAAGATCGGCTCGGCGGCGGCGAAGGCACCATCGGATCCCCCGGCCATGAAGGTCAATGTACCGGCCGTGGCACCACCGGTGCCCCCCGAAACCGGCGCATCGATCGACAGCAGGCCATGCTTCGCGGCAATCGCATGCGCCTTGCGTGCCGAGTCCACGTCGATGGTCGAGGAATCGATGAACAAGGCATTTTTCTTCGCCTTGGGAGCGATGTCCTCATAGACCGACAAAACATGCTTGCCGGCGGGCAGCATGGTGATCACCACGTCGGCATCCTTCACCGCCGCGAGCGCATTGGCCATGACAACGACGCCATGTTCACGCGCGATGGTGAGGTTTTCCGGCATCAGATCGAAGCCATGCACCGTATGGCCCGCCTTGACCAGGTTTGCGGCCATCGGATTGCCCATATTGCCGAGGCCGATGAAGGCGGTCGTCGTCATTGTCTCTCTCCCGGAGTTTGCTGGCTTCAGCGGCCGATCAGCGCGCGCGCGATGATCACGCGCATGATCTCGTTGGTACCTTCGAGGATCTGGTGCACCCTGAGATCGCGCACCAGCTTCTCGATGCCGTAGTCATGCAGATAGCCGTAGCCGCCGAGCAATTGGAGCGCGTCATTGGCGACGTTGAAGCCTGTGTCGGTGACGAAGCGCTTGGCCATCGCCGACCATTTGCCGGCATCCGGGGCCTTGCGGTCGAGTTTGGAGGCAGCCGCATAAAGAAAGATGCGCGCCGCCTGCAACTCTGTCTCCATGTCGGCCAGCCTGAACTGCAGCGCCTGGAACTGGTTGATCTTCGAGCCGAAGGCCTTGCGTTCGGCCGTGTAGGCTAGTGCCTTGTCGAGCGCCGACTGCGCGCCGCCCAGCGAACAGGCCGCGATGTTCAGCCGGCCGCCGTCGAGCCCGGCCATGGCGATGCCGAAACCGGCGCCTTCGCCCGACAGGAGATTCTCCGCCGGCACCTTGCAATCCTCGAAGATGACCTGGCGGGTCGACTGCATATGCCAGCCCATCTTGTGCTCGTTGGCGCCGAAGGAGAGGCCGGGCGCATCCTTGGGCACGACAATGGTGGAGATGCCTTTCGGGCCGTCGGCGCCGGTGCGCACCATGACGGCGTAGACATCGCTGTCGCCGGCGCCGGAGATGAACTGCTTGGCGCCGTTGAGAACATAGTCGCCGCCGCTCTTCACCGCGCGGGTCTTCAATGCAGCGGCATCGGAGCCGGAACCCGGCTCGGTCAGGCAATAGCTCGCCAGCCATTCCATGGAGGTGAGCTTCGGCAGGAAACGCCGGCGCTGTTCTTCATTGCCGAAACGGTCGATCATCGAGGCCACCATGTTGTGGATCGAGATGAAGGAAGAAAAGGCCGGGTCGGCATGTGACAGCGCCTCGAAGATCAGCACCGCGTCGAGTCGGCCGAGCGCGGAACCGCCGACGTCGTCCTTGATATAGATGCCGCCGAGGCCGAGCGGTCCGGTTTCCCGGATGACCTCGGCGGGGAAGTGTTTCCTGCGGTCCCAGTCGAGTGCATTCGGCGCAACGCGATCGGCGGCGAAGGCCTGCGCCATCTCCTGGATGGCGCGCTGTTCCTCGTTGAGTTCGAACTGGCTGGTGCTCGCATCGACCGCGGCGTCCATGGCGTGCTCCCTATATATTGGCCAGCTAGCCCGCTGGCCTGTCGTTTTTGGCTTTGCGCGCGCACCAATCTAGACCAATGATGCCGCCGCGCAACCCGACCTGCCGCGGAGCGGCTGTGCACCAATGCATGTCCGGAGCAAGATGTGACGACAAAATTCGACGAACTGCTGGAACAGTTCCACGCCTACCTTGCTTCCGTCGACGACGCCCTGGTGCGCGAGGCCGTGGCGCGCATAGGCTGGGACATGCCGGCCCGCGATCTGGAGCCGTATGCGCTTGGTTGCCTGCGCCATCTCGATCGCTCGGCTGAGCTGGCGCCGATGGCCGCGAAACCCCTGGTGCAATTGCTGGCACGGCAGCGCAACGACCTCCATTGGGGGCAGACTTACGGCGAAGCGGATGTCGGGAAAGATTTCATCGACAATTATGGCTGGCTGGAAATGTTCGGCACGCGCGGCCATTTCGCCAATGACGAGGTTGCGGCCGGGCTGCTGATCCTTGGGCCCGGGATCGTGTATCCCGACCATCATCACGTCGCCGAGGAGATCTACATTCCGCTGACCGGCCGTACGGAATGGCGCATGGGCGAGGGCGGTTTTCGCACGCGTGAAGCCGGCGAGGTCGTCCACCATGCCTCCAATGTCAATCACGCCATGCGGACTGGCAAGGAACCTCTGCTGGCGCTTTATATCTGGCGCGGCGGGCCGCTGGCGCAGAAGTCCACGATCACCGGAAATGCGACGCAGGGCCAGAACTGATGGCCAAAGCGATCATGCTGCAAGGCACGGGCTCGGATGTCGGCAAGACGGTGCTCGTCGCCGGGCTGTGCCGCGCCGCCAGGAATCGCGGCCTGAAGGTGCGGCCGTTCAAGCCGCAGAACATGTCGAACAACGCTGCCGTTGCCGATATTCCCGGTGACAACAACCGTGGCGGCGAGATCGGCCGTGCGCAATGGCTGCAGGCGATCGCTTGCGGGGTTGCGCCGTCGGTCCATATGAACCCGGTGCTGCTTAAGCCGCAGACCGATGTCGGCGCCCAGATCATCGTCCAGGGCAAGGTGTTCGGCGAAGCGCGGGCGCGCGACTACCAGGCGCTGAAGGGCCGGCTGATGGATGCGGTACTGGAGTCCTGGGGCAAGGTCGGCGAGGGTGCCGACCTGGTCATCGTCGAGGGCGCCGGCTCGCCTGCCGAAATCAACCTCAGAAGCCGCGACATCGCCAATATGGGCTTTGCCACGCGCGCCGATGTGCCGGTGGTGCTGGTCGGCGACATCGATCGCGGCGGCGTCATCGCCTCGGTCGCCGGCACGCATCTGATCCTGCCGGAAGAGGATCGGTGCATGATCGTCGGCTACCTTATCAACAAGTTCCGGGGCGACGTTTCGCTGTTCGATGACGGCCTGAAGGCGATCGAGAAATTCACCGGGTGGCGCTGTTTTGGCGTCGTGCCGTGGCTGAAGGCGGCGGCGCGGCTGCCATCGGAGGATTCGGTGGTGCTGGAGCGGCTGGCGTCCGGCGAGGCGCGCGCGTTGAAGGTGGCGGTGCCGATGCTTGGCCGCATCGCCAATTTCGACGATCTCGACCCGCTCAAGGCCGAACCGCAGGTCGAGGTGGTGTTCGTGCCGCCGGGAAAGAAGCTGCCGGCCGATGCCGGGCTGGTGGTCATTCCCGGCTCCAAGTCGACGATCGGCGATGTCCTGAAGTTTCGCGAGAATGGCTGGGACCGGGATTTGGCGGCGCACCGCAAGCGCGGCGGCCATGTCGTCGGCATTTGCGGCGGCTTCCAGATGCTAGGCCGAATGGTGCGCGACCCCAACGGCATCGAAGGCAGCGTCACCGATGCCGAAGGGCTGGGCTTGCTTGATATCGAAACGGTGATGGAGCCGGAAAAGACGGTGCGCAATGTCAGTGCCCGCTCTGTGCCGTTCGACTTGCCGCTCGAGGGCTACGAGATCCATCTCGGCCGCACCACCGGCCCGGACACCATGCGGCCGTCGGCGATCATCAACGGCATCGAGGATGGTGCGATCTCCGCCGACGGCAAGGTGATCGGCACTTACATGCATGGCCTGTTCGGCGCCGATGCCTTTCGGGGAAAATTCCTCGAAAGCCTCGGCATCAAGGGCGGCGGCATCGACTACCGCGCCGAGGTCGAGCGGGCGCTGGACGAGGTCGCGGCCGAGCTGGAGAACCATCTCGACTGCGATGCGATTTTCGCGCTGGCACGTTGAAGGTCCGAATCAGGCCTTTTCATCTGCTTTCGGCCGGTAGGTGCCGAACGACCAGACATTGCCTTCGGGATCGCGGCAGATGAATTCGCGGCTGCCGTAATCGCGGTTCGTCAGTTCCTGGATGATCGTCGCGCCGGCCTTCCTGGCCTTGGCGTAGGCGGCGTCGGCATCGTCGACGGCGATATAGATCGACTTGCCGCCGCCTGAACCGGGTTCGCCGACCTCTTGCCGTAATCGTCGTCGCGCGCCGTGCCCAGCATGATCATCGAAGAGCCGAAGACCAGTTCGGCATGATGCACGACATCGCCTTCGCCATGGCGGGCACGGACGCTGAAGCCGAAGGCTTCGCCCAGCCAGTCGATCATCTTCGCCGCGTTTCTGTAGCGCAGGGCAGGGTAGAGCCGGGGTGCTTCATTGGTTGTGGTTGTGGGCATGGCTGCCTCCTTCATCCGGATTGGTCGATAACCTAGTCTGTTCGAAGACCGTTCCGGCGTCTTGAAGAAATGTTACCTGCCAGCCAGTGCGCTGCGGCTTGTTCGGAACTACACGCCCATCGACAGTGCGGTCGGCGTTTCGCCGGCAAGGTCGCGGAACTCGCGGGCCAGATGCGCCTGGTCAGCATAGCCGCAATCGGCGGCGATGTCGGCCCAGCCGCTCGCCTGTTGCCTCGACAGGCCGAGGGCTCGGTTGAAGCGCGCGATGCGCGACAGGGTTTTCGGACCGATGCCGGTGGCGTCGGTGAATCTCCCGGCAAGATGCTTGCGGCTCCAGCCCAGCTTTTCGGCAAGAGAGGCAATGCGCGTGCGGCCGCCCGAAAAGACGATCCTGTCATAAGCCCAGGCGATCTCGGCCGGGGTCTCGCGGGTAGCGGCCAGCCGGCCGGCGACGAACATTTCCGCCAAGTCGAAACGCATGTTCCAATCCGGCGCGTTGCCAAGCTTTTCGCGCAGGGCGATGCCTTCGAGACCGAGCACGTCGTCGAGGGCTACCATGCGATCGGCCAATTCACTCATCGGCCGGCCGAAAAACCGGCGTGCGCCCAGCGGCGTGAAGTTGACCTGGACGCAGCAGGCGCCGCCGAAAGACTGGATCATCACCGGTCCGGCATAAAGGCCCGCGGCGAAGCTGGCGAAACGGTCGTTGTCGCCGGGGGTTCGGCCAAGCCCGATGGCGAAGGGTTCGGCAAAGCTGATCACCAGCGGCACGGTCAGCGAGGCATATTCGATGTTATGGAAATAGCCAGGCGCGGTCTCGCGATAACCGCAGATATCGGTGACAACGCCGTCAAGTGCTGGGTTGGGAAGCCGCCGGCGCATTTCGAAAAGCCCCGATATGGAGCGATCCTGTTCTTTCCGGCGCTGCATCTCGATTGGCATTGGCCATCCTTCCGCCAAGCGAATCTAGCAGAGCCCGCATTGGAATCAAAAAACGCCCGGCTTTGGCCGGGCGCTCTCGGTCCCCGCTTGTCGAGGGAAACTTGTCAGGCGCCGCGCATCAGGCAGCCGGCGGCGAGCACGATGTAGGCGACTAGCACGATCCACACCGATGCGAGCGGAATGAACGCAAAAACGCCAAGCGCGGCAAGAAGGCCGATGATGGCGATGACCAGGGAAATGATGAAAACAATCTGAGTAGGCGCGCTGAGATTCATGTCTGGCTCCTCCAACATGATTCGAACAGCGATATTGTAACAGGCGCGTGATCACACACCAATCATGACGCGAAGCGGGTTGGCCGGATCGGCCAGCAGCTTCACCGCCAGAGCCACGCAGACGATGACCAGCAGCGGCTTGATCAGCTTGGCGCCGATGCGCATGGCCAAGCTCGCGCCAACGCGGGCGCCGAGGAACTGGGCAACGCCCATCATCAGGCCGATCTTCCACGAGATGACGCCGACGGCGGCAAAGACGATGAAGCCGCCGATGTTGGAGGCGAAATTGAGCAGTTTGGTGTGCGCCGTCGCCTTGAGCACGCCGTAGCCGGCGAGCGTCACGAAGGCCAGCATGTAGAAGGAACCGGCGCCCGGACCGAACACGCCATCATAGAAGCCGATGGCCGGCACCACGGTCACGCCGAACAGGAAGGGCGAGAGGCGCTCGGCCCGGTCCACATCGTTCATGTTGGGCTTGAGCGCGAAATATAGCGCGATGGCAATCAGCACCA
Source organism: Mesorhizobium sp. B2-5-13 (assembly GCF_006440535.1). Lineage (NCBI taxonomy): Bacteria > Pseudomonadati > Pseudomonadota > Alphaproteobacteria > Hyphomicrobiales > Phyllobacteriaceae > Mesorhizobium > Mesorhizobium sp. B2-5-13. The sequence continues at coordinate 14,861 of NZ_VFUI01000016.1, forward strand.
GCGGCAGGGCCGCGCGCAACAGGTCGCCGGGCACGATCGTGGCCAGCAACGCGCCGACGGCACCGCCGGCAAGTGCCAGCAGCGCCGATGGCAATTGCCGGCGCAGGTCGACATGGCCTTTCGAGGCATAGTGGATCGTCGCCGACCCGGAGCCGAACATGCCTTGCAGCTTGTTGGTTCCAAGCGCTTCGACCGGCGAGAAACCGGCAAGCAGCAACGCCGGAATGGTGATCAGTCCGCCGCCGCCGGCAATCGAATCGACAAAGCCCGCGGCAAAAGCCGCGAGGGCAAGCATGGCGATGGACTGGATGCTGAGGTCGATCATCTGATCTGTCGAGATGTCCGGTCGGCTGAGATAGCGCGCGTTCGACCACGACCACCCCGTTTGCGCAAGGCCGATTCCGCGCTAATTCTATTGAAGAGGAATCGGAAAGGGGCCGTTCATGGCATTCGCGTTGCTGGACCAGATACGCTCGATCTTCGACGGCGACCCGGGCGTGCGCAAGGTCGCGGACGATCCCGTCCTGTCGGCGGAACTGCTGATGCTGTTCCGGATGATCCTGGCAGATGGCACAGTGAGCGAGAGCGAGATGGTTGCCTTCCGGCGCATCTGCAAGGATGCCTTCGGAATTCCGGAGAGCAGCATCGATGCCGTCATCGAATATCTCAACGAATTCGGCTACGAGACCAACGGCTCGCAGGCGATCGCGCTGTTCCGCGATCTCGACGTCGAGCGGCGCAAGCAATTGGCCCAGCACATGGCGGAGATCGCCAAGGCGGATTCGCAGCTGGCCGAAACCGAGGTGCGGCTGCTCCGCCGCACGCTCGATTTGCTCGACATCAGCCCGGTCGATGTGGTGAAGCCGGAAGATTGACACTGCGTGAGACACCCAATCGCCAGCGCCGAGGGGCTGTTTGTGTGAGCTTTGCCGATAGCTACCTGGGACAATTGCGCGCGCTGATCGGCGACCGTCTGGTGCTGATGCCGGGTGCTCGTATCGTTATTGAACGCGCAGACGGCAGCATTCTCCTGCAGAAACGAACCGATTTTGGCTTGTGGGGTCTGCCTGGCGGCAACGCCGAAGAAGGCGAGGGCCTGGAAGCGGTGGTGGTCCGAGAAGTACTTGAGGAAACCGGCTTGGTCGTCAGGGATATCGAGCCGTTCGGGTTCGGCTGTAACCCACGCTATGAGACCGTCCAATTTCCGAATGGCGATCGCGCCCAGTTCTTCGCGTTGATATTTTATACGCGCGCCTTTGAAGGCGAGGCGGCCGTCGCCGACGACGAGAGTAGCGCCGTCGAATGGTTCGCGCTCGACAGCCTGCCTGAGATGCTGCCAAACATGGCGCGCAGCGTCGAGGCCTATCTCCGGTTCAAGACCACCGGAGAATTCCAGATGATTTGAGATATCCTAACCCTGTTCCTGCATTCGCCGGGCGATTGCCCTGTGCAGGTCGGGGGCCGCAGCGACAAGCGCCTTGGCCGCCTCTGATTGTGGGTGATCGAGTACTTCGCTCGTCTTGCCGCGCTCGACGATCTTGCCGTCATGCATAACCAGCACTTCGTCCGTGATGGCGCGGGCGACGGTCAGGTCATGGGTGATGAAGAGATAGGCGATGCCAAGCTTCTGGTTAAGATCGGCGAACAGGTCCAGGATCTGGGCGCGGATCGAGACATCGAGTGCCGAGACCGGCTCGTCGGCGACCACCAGTTTCGGGCGGGTGATGATGGCGCGGGCGATCGACAGGCGCTGACGCTGGCCGCCCGAAAACTCGTGCGGGTATTTGTCCATGTCGCGTTGGTCGAGGCCGACCTCGTGGAGCGCGTGCGCCACCATCTCGCGGCGTTCGGCCCGCGTCGGTTTTTTCTGCAGGACATGAAGCGGCTCGGCAACCAGTTTTTCGACCTTCTGGCGTGGATCGAAGGACCCGTAGGGATCCTGGAACACGACCTGCATATCGCGCCTGGCCGGCTTCAGCTCGGCTTCGCTCTTGCCGGTGATGGCTTCGCCGCGAAACCGGATCTCGCCCGAACCCGGCCGGTCCAGTGCCAGGATCATGCGGGCAAGGGTCGACTTGCCGCAACCGGAGCGGCCGACCAGTGCCACCGACTGGCCCGGCGCCATCGAAAGGGAGACGTCGTCGACGGCGCGAATCGCCGGCGCACGGCTGAACAGCGAGATGCGGCGGCCGGGGTAATCGCGGGTGACGCTTTCGACCTGGAGCAAGGATTGGTCTGTCCCGACACGGTGAGGCTTGGCGCGCGTCGGAACATGCATCGAAGCCTGCGCCAGTTGGCGCGTATAGGGATGAAGCTGACCGGAGAGCGTGCGCGCCGTGTCGCCTGCTTCCATCACCTCGCCATGGCGCAGGATGGTGATGCGGTCCGCCATCTCGGTCACGACAGCGAGATCATGCGAGATCAGCAGCAGGCCCATGCGGTTCTCCGCAACGAGGTCGCGCAAGAGGTCGAGGATCTGCGCCTGCAGCACCACGTCGAGCGCCGTCGTCGGCTCGTCGGCGATCAGCAGCTTTGGCTTCAGCGCGCAGGCGATGGCGATGACGACGCGCTGGCGCTGGCCGCCTGACAGTTCGTGGGGATAGCGCGACAGCGGGAACTTTGCCGAGGGCAGACCAACGCGGTCGAGTATTTTTCGCGCGCGCTCCTCGGCATCGGCACGGCTTGCCTTGGCGTGCCAGCGTATGCCTTCCGCGACCTGTTCGCCGATCGTCTTGACCGGATTGAGCGCTGTCATCGGTTCCTGGAACACCATGCCGATGTCGTCGCCGCGCAGGGCACACATCTGGTCCTCGGTCGCCGTCAGAATATCGATGCCGTCGAATGTGACGCGCCCGGTGGGGCGTGCGGCAGGGGGCAGGAGCCGCATCACCGTCAGCGCGGTCATCGATTTGCCGGAGCCGGATTCGCCGACCAGCCCCATCACTTCGCCGGGCGCAACGGAGAGCTCCATGTCCTTCAGGATCTGTGTGTCGCCGATGGTCAGCGACAGATTATCGACTTCGAGCAGGCTCATCGCCGCCGCCGTGATTTCGGGTCGAGAATGTCGGCGATGCCGTCGCCCAGAAGATTCAGGCCGAGCACGGTGACAACGATAGCCATGCCGGGGAAGATCGCCATCCACGGAGCCACCACCATGCGCGTCTGGGCGTCGAACAGCATGCGGCCCCAGCTCGGCATTGGCGGCTGAGCGCCGAGGCCGAGATAGGAAAGCCCGGCTTCGGCCAGGATACCCAGCGCGAACTGGATTGTGCCCTGCACCAGGAGTAGCGTGGCGATGTTGGGCAGCACATGTTCGATCGATATCTGCGTGCTGCTCTTACCGGCGGCGCGCGCGGCAAGGATGAATTCGCGCGGCCAGACGGCAAGCGCGCCGGCACGGGCGACGCGGGCAAAGACCGGAATGTTGAAGATGCCGATGGCGATGATGGCGTTGACGGCGCCCGGCCCGAAAATGGCGGTGATCATTATGGCCGACAGCAGCGCGGGGAAGGCGAAGACGAGATCGTTGACGCGCATCAGCGCCTCGTCGACGAGGCCGCCGCGCGCCGCGGCGAAGGCGCCAAGCGGCACGCCGACCCCCATGCCGATGCCGACGGCGACCAGCGCCACGGCAATCGAATTGCGCGCGCCAATCATGAGCATCGACAGGATATCGCGGCCGAAATGGTCGGTGCCGAACCAATGCGCCAGCGATGGGCCTTGCGTCTTGTCCGCTATGACCAGCTTCGTCACATCGTAAGGTGTCCAGGCATAGGAGACGATGGCCATTGCCAGGATCAGCACCGTGATGACGAAGCCGGCGACGAATGCGGCGTTCCCAAACGCCTTGGCCAGGATGCTGCGGAACGTCTCTTCGGGGATGTCGATGCGCAGCGTCATTGCCGGGTCCTCAGGCGAGGATCGACCGCCGCATAGGAAAGGTCGACGACGAGATTGACGACAATGACGGCGGCGACCAGCAGCATGACCACGCTTTCGACGACGATCAGGTCGCGCTGGGTGATCGCCTGGAACACCAGCCGGCCGAGACCGGGCAAATAGAAGACATTCTCGATGATGATGGTACCGGCGAGCAGGAAGGCGAATTGCAGGCCAAGAATGGTCAGCACCGGGATCATGGCGTTGCGCAGCGCGTGCCGCCACAGCACGGCGCGATAGGGCAGGCCCTTGGCGCGGGCGGTGCGGATATAGTCCTCGTTCAGCACCTCGATCAGCGCCGAGCGGGTGACGCGCGCCAGGATCGCCGCTTGTGGCAGGGCAAGCGCTACCGCCGGCAACAGCAGCGATTTCAGCGCGGGCCAGGCGCCGGCTCCCCAACCGGGAAAACCACCGGCTGGGACCAGGCGCAGCCAGACGGCAAAGACATAGATCAGCATCAGCGCGAACCAGAAATTGGGGACGGCTACGCCAAGCTGCGCCACGCCCATTGAAATCGTGTCGCCGGCCCGTCCGCGCCGGCTGGCGGAATAAAGCCCGACCGGAATGGCGATGACGGTAGAGAGCGCCAGCGCGATCAGCGCCAGCGGCAGCGAGACGGCGAGCCGTTCACGCACGAGGTCGATGACCGGCACCGAATAGGTATAGGAGCGGCCGAAATCGAGGCTGAGCAGGCCACCGACCCAATGCAGGTAGCGCAGGACAAGTGGCGCGTTGAGACCCATCTGGTTGCGCAAGAGTTCGACCTGATCGGCGCTGGCATTCATACCCAGCATCAGCCGCGCGGGATCGCCGGGGAGGATCTCCAGCACGGCGAACACCACCATCGAGGCAAGCACCAACGTGGCGAAAGCGATGGCGAGGCGCTTGAGGAGGTAGGCTGTCATGGAAGGCGAGGGAGCGTGGCGTTCTTCCTTCTTCCCTTGTGGGAGAAGGTGGCCTCGCGAAGCGAGGTCGGATGAGGGGTACTGGACGAATTGCAGGTTGAGTTTGTTCCAGCACCCCTCACCCGTCTTGGCGCTTTGCGCCAATCCACCTTCTCCCACAAGGGGAGAAGGGCAGTCCCGCGCAACCGCTGCCGCACCACAAGCCTCACTCGCTCCACTTCACCTTGGTGAGATCATTGGCCTGGATAGGCGCGTTTTCCCATAATCCCTGCAATTTGGCGTCCCAGACGCCGATCTTGGGCAGTTCGTAGAGGAAGCCGACCACGGCGTCGTCGGCCAGGATCTTTTGTGCCTCGCCAAGCAGTTCCTTGCGCTTGGTTTCGTCGGAGGTGAGGTTGAGGTCGGCGATTATTTTGTCGAAGGTCGGATTGTCGTAGTTGAAGTAGTAGTCCTTGCGCGAATAAATATCGATGTCGTTGGGTTCGGTGTGGGAGACGATGGTCAGGTCGTAGTCCTTCTTGGTGAACACCTGGTCCAGCCACTGCGCCCATTCGACCGGGATGATTTCGAGGTTGATTCCGACATCGCGAAGTTCCGAGGCGATGATCTCGCCACCCAGCCGTGCATAGCTGGGCGGCGGCAGTTTCAGCGTTGCCTTGAAGCCGTTCTCCAGCCCGGCTTCCTTCAGCAACTCCTTGGCCTTGTCGATGTTGTGCGGATAGAGGCCGGTGAGGTCGACATAGTCCTTGTTGGCTGGCGACATATGCGAGCCGATCGGCAGGCCAAGGCCGGCCGAGGCGCCGTCTATGATCGCCTTGCGGTCGAGCGCGTAGGAGATCGCCTGCCTTACCTGCAGCTTGTCGAAAGGCGGCTTCTTGTTGTTGATCGCCAGGATGGTCTCGCCCTCGGTCGAGCCGATCACCACCTTGAAACGCGGGTCGTCCTTGACCTGTGCCAGGCTGTCGGGATCGAAGAAGGGGAAGGCCTGGATGTCGCCGGACAGCAGCGCCGGCACATAGGCCGCGGCATCCGGCACGATACGGAACTCGACTTTGTCGAGGAACACCGGAGCGCCCCAGTAATGGTCGGCTTTTACCAAAGTGATCGATGATCCCTTGGCCCAGTTCTGGAATTTGAACGGGCCGGTGCCAACAGGTTTTTCCTTGTTGGTATCGGCGGATTTGGGGGACACCATCACCGCGTCGCCCCATCCCATATTGTAGAGGAAAGACCCTTGCGGGTTCTTCAGCGTGATCTTGACCGTTGCCGGATCGATGATCTCGACCTTGTCGATGGCTGCGAACAGGCCCTTCTGCGCATTGACCGAATTGTCGGCGCGGGCCCGGTCGAGCGAGAATTTCACATCGTCGGCGCTGAAATCGGCGCCGTCGTGGAATTTGACGCCGGTGTGCAGCTTGAACGTATAGATCTTGCCGTCATCGGAAATTGTCCAGCCCTCGGCCAGATCCGGCAGAACCTCGCCATTGGGGCCGATCCGGGTCAGACCCTCGAAGACATTGGCGTAGAGCACTTCCTTGATCGCCGCCGCAGCGCCCGCTGTTGGATCGAGATGGGGCGGTTCGAGCGGAATGCCGATGACCAGGTCGGTCCGGGCCGCAACGGCCTGACTTCCGGCGGCCAGCGCAAGGACCGCCGCGGCCAGAATGGTTTTCCACAGTCTCATCGTGCAACTCCCCATGCGTTCAGGACACGTGCTCAAACCGGGCGATAGAAGCGTGATTTCGCGCGGGAGTAAATTGCGTTTCGTGCTGCCGGGCAGGATGGCCGGGAATGTTTCTGCCGTGCCAGCCCTGTCGGCAGGTCGAAGCTTGTCGCGATGCTGGGTTATTCCGTGGCAGTGCCACGCAGCAGCACGTTGAGCCCGATCGCCATCACCTTGGCTGATTCCACCATGTCCGATACGCCGACCCACTCGTCCGGCCGGTGGGCAAGATCGAGAATGCCGGGTCCGTAGGCGATGCAGTCATAGATGTGGCCGATGCGGGCAATGTGCTTCTGGTCGTAGGTGCCGGGCGAAATGACGTAGTCGGGCTCGCGGTCGAAGATCGCATGAATGCCTTGCGCCACCGCCTTGACCACGGGCGCATCGCGCTCGGTCATCAGCGGCAGTACTTCCATCAGGTCGCGGATTTCATAATCGAACTTTTCGCGCTCGCGCTTCAGTCGGTCGAGAATGCCGGTCACTTCGGCTTTGACCGTGGCGAGATCCTCCTCGAGCAGGAAGCGGCGGTCGATGGTCAGCCGGCAGGAATCGGGCACGTTGGGCGAGGGCAGGCCGGGCCGGAAATCCTCGGTCTGGCCGCCATGGATGGAGTTGATGTTCATGGTCGAGCGCCTGGCGCCTTCCGGCACCACCGGCATGCGCGTGATCTTGCGGTCGAGCGCCGGAAACAACTCGTTCTCGAAGGCCCGCAGGACGGCGCCCATGTGGCGCACCGCATTGTCGCCGAGAAACGGCATCGAACCGTGCGCGATCTCTCCCTTGGTCTCGATCTCCGCCCACCAGACGCCGCGATGGCCAAGGCAGATGCGGTCCTTGTTCAACGGCTCGGGGATGATGACGTGGTCGACCTTGGGTTTCGAGAAATAGCCGAGCCTGGCCAGATGGGCGACGCCGCCGAAGCCGCCGGACTCCTCATCGACCGTGCCCGAAATCTCGATGGCGCCGGGAAAGTCGGGGAAGACTTCCATGAAGGCTTCGACAGCGATGATGGAGGCGGCGAGGCCGCCCTTCATGTCGCAGGCGCCGCGGCCATAGACCTTGCCGTCCCTGACGACGCCGGCAAAGGGATCCACGGTCCAGCCCTCGCCGGCCTCAACCACGTCTATATGCGAATTGAAATGGACGCAGGCGCCGGGTGACCGGCCGTCGAAACGGGCGACGACATTGACGCGCGGATAGCGATCGGTGTCGCCGGGCGTGCCTTCGGCGCGGATGAACTCGGTCTCAAAGCCACGTTTCCTTAGCCGCGCACTGATATAGTCGGCGCATGGCCTGTAGGCTTCGCCGGGTGGATTGACGGTCGGAAAACGGATCAGGTCGGCGGTCAGCGCCACCAATTCGTCGCGCCTGATATCGATTGCCTTGAGGAGTCGCTCGTTCATGCCGCGATTTGAGCAGCGATCGCCGTGGTTTTGCAAGCCCGTCGATCAATCCGTGCAGCGCGTCCCTGCGGCAACTATCGCGGGAAATCGTTCAAATTAGCTGCTTTGGATTGGCGAATTGATCAAGGACTGTGTGTTATCCGTTCACCGCCATTAAAAAGGTGAAAAAGAACGTGATGGCGAGCAGGCAAGGGGCAATCAAAGGGGTTTGATCGCATGAAAATGTCATTTCTCAAGGCAGCAGTATTGGTTGTTGCGCTGTTTGGCGCATCGGTCGCAAGTGAGGCGGCCACATTGGTGGCGAATATCGACGTGTCGTCGCAGACAATGACGGTCCGCTATGGCGTTTCGGTCTATCGGTGGGCCGTGTCGACCGCTCGGCCAGGCTATTTCACGCCACGCGGCACCTACCGGCCGCAACGCACGGCGCGGATGTGGTATTCGCGCAAATACGAAATGTCGCCGATGCCTTATTCCGTATTCTTCCATGGCGGCTATGCCATCCATGGAACAGGCGCCGTCAGGCAGCTCGGCCGCCCGGCTTCGCATGGCTGCGTGAGGCTGCATACGGCAAATGCCGCAACCTTCTATTCGATGGTGCGCGAGGTCGGATTCGGCAATACGCGTATTGTCGTCACCAATTAGGCAATTGGCGGTTCACTGATATTGGCTTTGTCTGCTGGCGGAGGAACCCACGTTCCCGCCAGCGGCTTGCTCAGGTGTTTGAGGCGGGAGCCGGGTTCGGCCGCTTTTTTCGCCGCCAGTTGCTGATCTCCCACCTTTTGTGGAACCACATCCACTGGCCGGGATCCTCGCGCACCCAGCGCTCGACGACGTCGTTCAGCATCTGGGTGGTGGCGTGGACGTCGACGCTGCCGTCGGCCGTGCGCGGCAAGACCAGCTTGTCCTCAATCTCGAGCCGGAAGCGGTTGCCTGGCAACCTGACACAACGCGCCGGGTAGACATCGCAGTCATAGTGACGGGCAAGGGTGCCGAGCACGCGGTTGCTCTGGCAGGGACGGCCGAAGAAGGTCGTGTCCAGGCCGTTGGAGAATTTCTGGTCGACGAGAACGCCGATATTGCCGCCATTCTCCAAGACTCCCGCCAGCGCGAACGAGGCGCCAGCCATCGAAGGGAGCAAGCCTCCCATGGTCGATCGCCTTGTCGAAAGGATGTAGTCGGCCAGGTAGGGGTTGTTGGGCGGCCGAAACAGCGCCGTGATGTTCATGCCAAAGGTCGCGGCCGCCACCGGCAGCAGCTCGAAATTGCCGAGATGGCCGGTGAAGACGATATGCGGCTGCTTCTCGGCCGCGATCTCGACGAAGTGCTCTGTTCCCTTGACCTCAACCCGACCCGGCTTGCCGGCGGCGGGGTCATAGTCGAACAGGGCGTCCAAAAAGATGTATTCGGCGGCAAGGCGGGCCATGTTGCCCCACATGTCGGAGGCGATGGCCTGGATTTCGCCATCACTCTTTCCCGGATAGGCCTTGCGCAGATTGTCGATGGCGACCTGGTGGCGTCCGACCCTTGGGCCGATGAGGCGAGCCGTGCGGTCGGCAAAATTCAGCGCGCTGTCGACCGGCAGCAGGCGCAGCAGCGACATGATGATCATCGCCGCGCGCGCGACAAGCCAGTAATTCATCTGGCGCAGTTGTCTGCCATAGCGAAATGTCAGATCGCGGCGAAGTTTCTTGAGCACGGAAATCGAGGCTCTAGGCGACGCGCAGGACGATCTTGCCGAAGACGTCGCGGCCTTCCATGCGCTTCAGCGCGGCATCGATATCGTCGAAGCCGACCTCGGTGTCGATGACCGGCGCGACCTGCCCCACGGCCATCTTCTGCATGGCGTTGGCCATGTTCTCCATGCGGCAACCGAAGGATCCGAGCAGTTTCAACTGCTGCTGGAAGAGCTGCATCAGGTTGATCTGCGTCGACACGCCCGAGGTCGAGCCGCAGGTCACCAGGCGGCCACCGCGCTTCAGGCACAGCATCGAGCCGGCAAAGGTGTCGGTGCCGACATGCTCGAACACGACGTCGACGCCCTTCTTCTTCGTCAGCTTGCGCACGACGCCTTCGAAGCGGTCGTCGCGGTAGTTGATGACGTGGTCGGCGCCGAGCGCCTTGGCCTTGTCGATCTTGTCGTTCGAGCCGACCGTGGTGATGATCGTGCAGCCCATCCGCTTGGCCAACTGGATAGCCGCCGAACCGATGCCCGATCCGCCGGCATGGACAAGGATCGTCTCGCCGGGCTGCAGCCTGGCATTGTCGAACAGCATGTGCTCGACGGTGCCGAAAGTAACGGGTGCTACCGCGGCCCCGATGTCGGTCACGCCGGGCGGGGCGGGGACCAGCAGGCGCGCCGGCAGGTTGATCTTCTCCTGCGCGAAGCCGTCGAGATGGAAGCCGTGAACGCCCGAAACATGTTCGCACAGATTGTCGCGGCCTTCGCGGCAGGCGCGGCAGAGGCCGCAGGTGCGCGCGCCGTAGATCGACACCAATTGTCCGGGAAGCAGGCTGGAAACGCCGGGACCGACCGTCTCAACCTCGCCGGAAGCCTCGGCGCCGACGACCAGCGGCAGCTTGCGCTTGGCGAAGGCCATGCCACGCCAGCCCCAGACGTCGATATGGTTCAGCGCCACTGCCTTGATGCGCAGCGTGACTTCGCCAAGCGCGGGGGGTGGCGGGGGTGGCAGGTCCACCGTTTCAAGGCGGCGGTCCTCGATAAGTTGCAGTGCGCGCATGGAGCCTGTCGGTTCTGTTAAGCGGAAAGGGCTCGCTTAGACCGGTTCCCGCGCCATGACAAGGCAAGTGTTCTGGCCGCCGAAGCCGAAGGAGTTCGACAGTACAGTGCAAACCTGCGCATCGCGCTTCTTGTTCGGCACGACGTCGAGCACGATCGCAGGGTCGGGATTGTCATAATTGATGGTCGGGGGAATGACGCTTTCGCGCATCGTCATCAGCGAAAACGCCGCTTCGACCGCGCCCGCCGCCGACAGTGTGTGGCCGATCATCGACTTGTTGGACGAGATCGGCATAGAGCCGATGCGCTCGCCAAACACCGTCGACAGCGATAGGTGCTCCATCTTGTCGTTTTCCGGCGTCGAGGTGCCGTGGGCGTTGACATAGTCGATCTCGTCTTCGCCGAGGCCCGCATCGGCAAGTGCGGCCCGGACAGCGGCAATCGCCGGCGAACCGTCCGGCTTGGAGCGGGTGCGGTGGAAATCGTCGGCCTTTTCGCCACACCCGCTGAGGATGCCAAGAACGGCGGCCCCACGGGCGAGCGCCGCCTCCAGCGATTCCAGCACCAGAGCGCCGGACCCCTCCGCCAACACAAAGCCGTCACGGTCCTTGGAAAACGGCTTGGAAGCCTTTCCCGGATTGTCGTTGTGAGTGGAAAGAGCCGACAGCAGCGAGAAGCGGATCAGCGCCTCGGCGGTTGCCGAACCGTCGGCGCCGATCGACAGGGCCCGGTCGCATTCTCCACGGCGGATCGCCTCGACGCCGAGCTGGATGGCGGTCGCGCCGGACGCGCAAGCTGTCGAGAGCGTGATCGGCAGGCCGCGCGTGCCGAACCGGTCGGCGAGCCGGTCGGCGATCGAACCGAACTGGGTGGTTTCGAAAACATCAAGCTCCTTCAGGCCGCGCGCCACACGCAGCAGCCTTTCGGCGCCGGAATCCTGCTTGTCGGAATTATAGAGCGAAAAGCGGTCGTGCCAGTCGAGTTCTACCGGTGGCGAGGCGAGGAACAGAGGGCCGCCGAAATCACCGGAATTCAGGCCGGCTTCGCCAACGGCCTCCTGCGCAGCGGTTTCCGCAAGCTCATAGGTGAGGAGGCTTGCTCCCTTGGAGCTCGACGGCAGAAAATCGACCATGCCGGAGATACGCGTGTTGAGGTGATCGACCGGGAAACGGGTGATCGGGTGAATGCCCGACTTGCCCGAAGTCAGTGCTGCCCAATTATCTGATTTGCCGACGCCGAGCGAGGTCACAACCCCGATGCCGGTGACGGCGACAACGGGCCTGCCCATGTGATCTCTGAACTTGGCCATCCGGGAGCCCCTCTCATCTCTGCGGCATGATCGCGAAACGCGCCTCAGGCGGCGTTGACCAGCGCCATGCCCTCGAATTGGTGATAGCCGATCGCCGTTGCAAGGACGCTCGCGGGAATGCCTTCGAATGGCTTTTCGGCCGTAGCGTCAAAAACAGGGTAGGCGGCCTTGCGGTCGACAGCCAATGCCGCCAGCGCCACGGCGAAGGGGAACTGTGCTTCCTTCATATGCCCGGTCAGCGTCGAGAAACCGCGCGTGGCGATTGCCGGATCGGCATCGAGCGCTGATTTCTCGGCAATGGTTGCCGCATGTGCGCCGGACGCGCCGGACATGGCGAGCAGCTTGCCGTTCGGCGGCGCCGCCTGTTTAAGCAGGAGAGCGATCTCGGCGTCGAGTTCTCCGCGCGACCGCCTGGCGCGGCCGGACACGATTTGTCCGAGCTCCGCGTAAATCTTGCGCCCGCGGCTTGCCGCGTGTTCGCGCTGCTCAAGCACCAGGAAGGCTCCGCCGGAACCTGACACCACGCCGCCGCCCTCGGCGCCCTGCCTTTGCCAGACAGGCCTCCACGGGCCGCGATGCAGATAACCGGCCAGTTCATAGCCGAGCAGCATGTCGGAATGTTCAGTCTGGAAGGCGCCGCCGACCAGGATGTGCGTCGACTGGCCGGAGCGGATTCGCGCGGCCGCCGTCTCGACGGCGGCGACGCCGGCGCCTTCCTCGCCCATGAACGTGCGCGACGAGCCCGTCACCTTGTGGACGATGGAGATGTTGCCTGCGAGCAGATTGGAAAGCTGCGCCAGGAACAGAGTTGGGCGCAGCTCTGTGGTCAGCTTCTCGTTGAGCAGCACGTCGCGGTCGTTGCGGCTTTCCGAAGCGGCGAGAATGTCAGCGTCGACCGCTTCGTCGCGCTCGCCGCCGCCGGCTGCCACGACCATGTCCATGGTGGTGCACAGCTCGTCATTGCCCTTGATGCCGGCATCGTCCAGGGCGAGGCCCGCGGCATAGGTGCCGAGCCTCTGCCATGTCTCCATCTGCCGCTGGTCGCCGCGCTTGGCGATCTGAAGGTTCCAGTCGATCTCGGGCAGCGGATGGACGGTGTAGGGTGCAAAGCGCGCGGCTTCGAGCACCGGCTCCCGGCCGGGTTGCGCCAGCTTCTGCCAATGGGCGTCAGGACCTTCCCCCAGCGAGGAAACAAGGCCGATACCTGTGATGACGACGTCGTGGGGGCTGCTCATGGGCGGCTTTGTGGGTCAGGCGGCGGAGCGCGTCAAGTCACGCGCCCTGATGACCTCAGGCGGTCTTGGCGGCAACCAGCGCGTCGATCTTGGCGCACAGGTTCTTCATGACGAAGTAATCGTCGGTCGAAGCCTTGCCGTCATTGACTTCCTGGGTCCACTTTTCCAGCGGCACCTTGATGCCGAATTCCTTGTCGATGGCGAAGACGATGTCGAGGAAGTCGAGACTGTCGATACCGAGATCGTCAATGGTGTGGCTCTCGGGCGTGATCGTGTCGATATCGATCTCGCTGGTATCGGCAATGATCTTGGCGACTTTGTCGAACGTGGTGGAGTTCGTGGTGGACAAGGGCTTTTCCTTCTTTGCGGGCGGAATCTGTCCGCATTCGTTTGGGCGCTGTCTAATCGGTTTTTTCCGGCAGGAAAAGGCCTGATAGCCGGGCGCGGATGGGCAGGGCGCCCAGGAAACGCAAGAAGAGCCGCCGGTTGACCCGGCGGCTCTTCCATTGACGTAACGTAAGCTCAGCTGTCGCGGAGCTTGACCAGGTCGTTCAGCAGCCCGCCCGTTCCGTTGTGGACAGTCAGCCGCTCGACCTTGCCGGCGATGGTTTCCAGAGCCTCGAGCTCCTTCAACCGCAGCATCACCGGGTTTTCCGCCATCACCCTGGCAGTATTGAGCAGGGAACGCGTGGCGTTCGTCTCCTCACGGCGGCGGATGACGTTGGCCTCGGCCTGCTTTTCGGCCGAAACCACCTGGTTGAGGATCTCGCGCATCTCGCCCGGCAGGATGACATCCTTGAGCGCGATATCGCTGACCTCGACCCCGATCTCGGCCATGTCGGCCCGGACCTTGGCCGCCGCCTCTTCGTCGACCGTCACCTTCTTTTCAAGGATCTGGTCGAGGGTGAGCGCGCCCAACGTCTTGCGGAAGGCGTACTGCAGGGCACGGTAGAGGGCCTCGGAGAAATCCTTCACCGCGCTCACCGCCTTGACCGGATCGACGACCCGGTATTCGGCGGCGATGTTGACTCGGATCGTGACGCGATCCCTGGTCAGCACTTCCTGCCCGGCGACGTCGAGCGACTGGCGCTTGAGGTCGACGACCTTGATCTGCACCATCCGTCCGACGTTCCAGAAGCCGTGCACGCCAGCGGCAAGTGTCCGCACAAGGACACCGTCGATGAACAGCAGCCCGGCCTGGCCGTCGACAACGGGGTGAACGGACATCAATTCCGCCTTCCGAGCCTGGCCGAGCCGGCGCATGACCGCCGGATCGATGGCAAGATCGGCCGAGGTGTCGACCACCATCACCTTCCACGGTCCGGCATCGGTCCACAGCACCAGCTTGCGGTCCGGCGCCAGCACGGAATGGAGGTTGCCGTCACGCTCGATGACGGCGACTTCCGTGCGTCCGGTACGGATGACGGTAAAATGACGCGCAGCCACGTCCGGGAGCTTGTCGAACAACGCCTTCTCGTACGCCGAAACGAATTCCGGGTTCTTCAAATCGTGCCGGGACACCTCAAGGCTCTGGTTCCGGTTGGCGAGCCAGTGCTCACCCGGCAGCAGGACAGCCTTGATCTCCCCCTTGTGGAGGGTGAGGGCACGTTCGTTTTCCCTTACGAGGACGCGCTCGCGCCCAAGAACCTTGTCGAGAATAGTCGTCATTGTCTTACTCCTGTCGGGCATGGCCCCATGCGAGGCGTCACGTCATGCGTCGATCTTCCCTTCGTTTCTCGTTTCGCTTCGAATTCCGGCACGAATGATCCAGGGACTGGTGGCATCAATCCGTGGCGGGCCTTCGGGAGCGGATCGCGGGGCAGCGAAGCGGGCGCCGGAGGCCAAAACCTCCCTTGCCGGCGACGCTGCGCCTTGACCATCACCGCGAGCCTGGCCGCGAGCCGATGGCATCGGACCTTTCGATACGGCTTTGGCCCGAAGGCTTCGGCCGTCCGTCAGGTCTTCAGCATTCCAGTCCCCGGACCGTTTTCAGATAACACCTGGCAGGGTGCTGGCTTATCAGGCCAATGGAGAAGGAATCGAACCTTCGACAATCAGATTATGAGTCTGATGCTCTAACCAAACTGAGCTATCCGTGGTGCAGACGACGGGACTCGAACCCACAACCTCCGGATTAAGTCCGGCGCTCTCCCAATTGAGCTACATCCGCGATCCCAATCCCCAAAGCTGCGCCGTATACAGGGCGGCAAAGCCGCCTGCACGGGCGGAGACGAAAGCTCCAACCGTTGTGCTCGCTTCGGTTTTCGTGACCGGGAGCGCGCCTATAGCCCCTGCGACGGGTTGTCGCAAGCGGCATTGTCGCGGCCAAATCGCGGCTTCTTGCGGCGGTGGCATTTCGGCAACACCGGTTGCCGCGCCTGCGATCGGGGAGTTGCGGTCTCAGAAGGTGACGCGGCCGAGCACGCGCAAGCCGTCGCCTTGCGGCTCGACCACCACTGCTTCGCCTTCGCGCGGCGATACGCCGGTCAGCGCCACGATGTTTTCGAGATGGGTGACCATGACCATATTGTCGGAACCGGTATAGGCGCGGATTTCCTTCATCACCGCCGCGATCTGCGCCGCCTTCTCCGCCGCATCGCTCTTCAAAAGATCGAGGGGTGCAAAAAGCTCCGGCTCGGCCTCGAAGGCGGTGCGCGCCGTGTCGAGGCAGCGGCAGTAGCGGCTGGACAGAATGCGCTCGATGGGAGCCGCGCGGGCGGCAAACAGGGCGCCGATCTTGCTTGCCTGCTGCTTGCCGCGCGCCGACAGATTGACCTGGGTGGCGCAATTGCCGATCTCGAAATTGGCCGGGTCGGTGGTGCCGGTGACCATGGCGTGGCGCAGCAGCACGACATGGCCGCCGTCGCGCAGCAGCGCCCAGCCGGCGTCCGTCGCGTGCGCGGCGGCGGGGACGACAAGCAGGAACAACGCCAAGGCTAACCGGATCATCGCCACCCTTCCATGAGTCCGTATCGGGCTCCAACCATTCGCATATAGAGATTGGAAAGCGGGCACAAAGACAAGCCGGGCGTCGGCCGCGTCTCAAGCCTCACTTTTTGGCGAGCTGCTGCTTCACCAGATCGATCTTCTGGTCGGTGAGCGGGATGGGGATTGTGTAGCCGGCTTCGGTAAAGCCCTGTTTGGCGTTCTCGAAGAACGCGATCGCCTTGAGGTATTCCGGCTTGCCGCCGCCATAGCTGGCGCGGTTCCAGTGGATGTCGCCAAGGTTGTTCTGTTCGAGGGCCCACTGCATGGGCTGACTTTCCCTGGTGAACACTTTCAGCGTCGCCGTGAAAGCCGCCTCGGCGTTATCGAGATATTTGCCGGTCCGTTCGATGTTGCCGAGGTTGAGGAGGCTCATACCGATACCGTTCTGGGCGTTGGCCCAGTCGACGGGTGCCGTCTCGATGGTCAGCACTTCAAGCGCCGCACGCCGCGCGGCGATCGAATCCTGCAAGGTCCTGGGGTCGGCATTGCTCATGCTCAACCAATGCAGCGTCGAGCCGAGGCCAGCCTGACTCAGCGCCCATTGCCGCGGATTGGTCTCGCGTTTGTACTCGCGCAAGGCATGGCGGTAGGCGGCAATCGCCTCGCTGTAGTGTTCGGGCTTGTCCGTCACGCTGCCAAGAAGCTGGAGCGTGTTGCCGAGATTATAGTAGCTCATCGCCCAATCGAGGGGAAATTTCCGTCTGACATAGACCTGGCGGGCCGCCTGGAATGCCGCGGCCGACTGCTCCAGCCTGGATGCGTCGCGGGTGCGCTGGCCAAGCGTCTGGTAGATCGAGCCGAGATTGTTCTGCGCCGACGCCCAATCCATCGGGAAGCGCTGCTTGGTGAACACCGTCAATGCACTGGCCGACGATCAGCGCCACGCCCTTGAGGTCTTTTGCCTCGGCAGCCCGAAGCATCGACGCGGCAACGGAGACAAGCATGGCGACAAACAACGTCAGCCACGCACGCCGGAAAAGACGCAGTTTCGAGGTTTCGACAGAGGTCATTTGTCCTTCCGCCCTGATGATCCAAGCCCTCTATAACCCTGGCAGCCGACGATGATCAAATTCGGGCGCGATTGCGCCGCGACCGTGGCTCGCCTATCCCTGAAAAATGTCTCCGCTCACCGAAACCGTCCTGTTCGTCTTCAGTCTTGTCGCGCTCGGCTATCTCGCCGGGTACACAGGTTATCTGAGACCGGCGAGCGGCGAGGGGATATCCGACTTCGCGGTCTCCGTGGCAATGCCGCTGCTTCTGTTCCAGACCATGGTCAAGGCCGATTTCCATGGCGTGGCACCATGGCCGCTATGGGGTGCCTATTTCACCGCCGTGGCGATCACCTGGGCGGCGGGCCATGTCGTCACCACGCGAATCTTTGGTCGCGATGCACGCGCCGGGGTCGTCGGCGGGGTGTCATCGGCCTATTCCAATGTGGTGCTGCTCGGTGCCCCCTTCATCCTTGGCATATTTGGTCCGAGCGGCTTCGAAGTGCTGTCGCTGCTGGTCTCGGTGCATCTGCCGATCATGATGATGGCTTCGATCGTGCTGTTCGAGATGTTCGGCCGGGGCAGCGGCGACCATGTGCATCCGTTGCGCGTCATCCGCAGCTTCCTGAGGCGGCTGTTCATCAACCCACTGATCATCGGCATTATCCTGGGGCTGGCATGGCGGCTCAGCGGCGTGCCGTTGCCCGGTCTCGTCATGCGGCTGGTCGATGCGCTGGCGAATACGGCCGGGCCGGTGGCGCTGTTTGCCATGGGGCTCAGCCTGCGCCGCTTCGGCATATCAGGCAATGTCCGGCCGGCCCTGGCGCTTTCGGCGCTGAAGCTGTTCCTGATGCCGGCGCTGGTTCTTGCCTTCGTCTGGCTGCTCGGCCTGCCACCGTTGACTGCCAAGGTGGCGGTCGTGGTGGCGGCGCTGCCGTCCGGCATCAATTCCTATCTCATCGCCGTGCAGTTCAACACCGGCCAGGCGCTGGCATCGAACCAGATGACCATCGCCACGGCTTGCGCGGTCCTCACCACCGCCTTCTGGCTGATGGTGGTCCTGCATGTCTTCGGGTGAGATTGACGACGGCGCATGCCACCCCGCTCTCGTCTTGCGCTGGTCCAACCCCTATATGCCATCTTGCGATTGCTTGCGAGGCTTTCCCTAGGTTAAGAGCAATGGCTCCAGCGTGCGGCCCTGCCTGCGCTTTACCGAAGACATCCAGATAGCGGCCCGTGAGCGCCGAACGGAGGCTAGACCATGCTTCAGAAAACCAGCCATTTCATGCGCCAGGCCAATCTCATCAACGGCGAATGGGTGCAGGCCGACAGCGGCCAGACGGTCGATGTGAACAATCCAGCCACCGGCCTCAAGATCGGCACGGTGCCGAAGTCGGGCAAGGCAGAGACACGCCGCGCCATCGAGGCGGCCGACGAAGCTTTCAATACCTGGCGCAAGACGACCGCGCTCGAACGCTCCAAGCTGCTGCGCAAGCTGCATGATGCGATGATGGACAATCAGGACGTGCTGGCTGAACTGCTCACCATCGAGCAGGGCAAGTCGCTGTTCGAGTCCAAGGGCGAGATCGGTTCGGCCGCCGCCTACATCCTGTGGTTCGCCGAAGAAGGCCGCCGTACTTATGGCGACGTCGTGCCCTCGCCATGGGCGGACCGTCGCATCCTGGTGACCAAGGAACCGGTCGGCGTCATTGCCGCCATCACACCGTGGAATTTCCCGTCCTCGATGCTGGCCCGCAAGCTCGGTCCCGCACTTGCCGCAGGCTGCACCGCCGTGGTCAAGCCGGCCTCGCAGACGCCGTATTCGGGTCTCGCCTGGGGAGCGCTGGCCGAGGAAGTCGGCTTTCCCAAGGGCGTCGTCAACATCCTGACCGGCGCCGCCGGCGAGATTGGCGACGAGATCTGCGCCAATCCGCTGGTCAAGAAGATCACCTTCACCGGCTCGACCGAGGTCGGCAAGATCCTGATCCAGAAATCGTCGGTCACCGTCAAGAAGGTGTCGATGGAACTCGGCGGCAACGCGCCGTTCATCGTCTTCGACGACGCCGATGTCGAGCGTGCCGTGGCCGGCGCGATCACCGCCAAATATCGCAATTCCGGCCAGACCTGCGTCTGCACCAATCGCTTCCTCGTCCAGGCCGGTGTTTACGACAAGTTCGTCGAGAAGCTCGCTGCAGCCAGCAACGGCCTGAAGGTCGGTTCCGGCCTCGAAGAGGGCGTCCAGCAGGGGCCGCTGATCGACGAGAAGGCGGTCGAGAAGGTCGAGGAGCTGATCGCCGATGCCACCTCGAAGGGCGGCAAGGTCGTCGCCGGCGGTCATCGCCATGCGCTGGGCGGCTCGTTCTTCCAGCCGACGGTCATCGCCAACGCGACGCCGAAAATGCGCTTCATGAAGGAAGAGATCTTTGGCCCAGTCGCGCCCGTGTTCAAGTTCGAAACCGAGGAAGAGGCCGTCGCGCTCGCCAACGACACCGAGTTCGGCCTTGCCTGCTATTTCTACACCGGCGATCTCGGCCGCGCCTTCCGGGTCATGGAAGGCCTGAAATACGGTATGGTCGGCGTCAATGAAGGGCTGATCACCACTCCGGAAGCGCCGTTCGGCGGCGTCAAGGAATCCGGACTTGGCAAGGAAGGCGGACATCAGGGCATCGAGGATTACCTCGATACCAAATATGTGTGCATCGGCGGCCTCGGCCTCTGATAGGCTGGTGTTGGGGCAGGCTGGTAAACCTGCCCCAGGCTGAACAACCAGCCGAAGTCCTTTGGATCCACTGGCATTTGCGGGCATGATGATGAAGGACGGCGAGGTTTTCGGCACGACGCAGGCAGGCGAACCGATCCGCCGCTTTACGATCAGGGGCGGCGGCCTCAGCGCCAACGTCATCGGGCTTGGCGCCATCGTCCAGGACCTGCGCCTGATCGGGCACGACGCGCCGCTGGTCCTCGGCTACAACAATCTGGAGGCCTATGAGACCGACACCGGCTTCTTCGGGGCAGTGGTTGGGCGCTACGCCAACCGCATCGGCGACGGCCGCTTCACAATTGGCGGCAACCGCTACCAGACCGAGCGCAACTTCCTGGACAAGCATACGCTGCATGGCGGCTCGCAAGGCTACTCGCACCGTCCATGGGCGGTTTCACTGCATGGCAGGGACTTCGTCACGCTGACATTGCACGATCCCGATGGCGCGATGGGCTTTCCCGGCGCGCTCGACGTTACCTGCACTTACCGGCTGAAAATTCCCGGCACGCTCAGCGTCGAACTGACGGCGACCTGCGAGGAGCCGACGCCGTGCAATCTCACCCAGCATTCCTACTTCAACCTTGATGATGGCGGCACGGGCGACATTCTCGACCACAGGATGATGCTGAACGCCGGCGCCTATCTGCCTGTCGACGGCGACATGATCCCGACCGGCGTGGTCAAGCCGGTCGACGGCACGCCCTTCGATTTTCGTCAGGCGCGGCCGCTGCGCATGGAGACCGAGGGCGAACAGCTGCCCTACGACCAGAATTTCTGCCTGGCCGCGGCGCGCGGGCCGCTCAAGCAGGCAGCGTGGGTGCAAGGAGCGAATTCCGGCGTCGAGATGGAAGTCTGGACCACGGAGCCCGGTGTCCAGCTCTACACCGGGCAATATGTGACGCCGCGCATCGGTCTGGAAGGACGGAATTACAAGGCCTTCAGCGGCTTCTGCCTGGAGCCGCAAATATGGCCGGACGCGCCGAACCGGCCCTATTTCCCGCAGGCGACGCTATGGCCGGGCGCGATCTACCACCACGTGACCGAATATCGCTTCCGGCAGAGTTAGCTTTTTCAGGGCTTGTCGAACGCCGCTCGTAGCGTCTCGAACGGCGCTAGCGCCCCGCGGACCTGCACCACGGCAGCGGCAACGCGGTGCGCGTGGCGGACAGCGTCCGTCGGACCAAACCCGGCAAGCCGTGCGGCGAGATAGCCGCCATTGAAGGAATCCCCGGCACCTGTCGTATCCACGGGCTCCGCGACATGGATTGCGGCGACCTCCCGCAGCGCTCCACCCTCGGCAATCAACGCCGGCGCTTCGCCGTTCTTGACCACGACCTCCTTGACCAATTGACCGAGGCGATCAGCGGTCGCCTGCGGTGTGTCATCGCCGAACAGCATCTGTTCGTCCGGGAAAGTCGGCAATGCAATGTCGGTGACGGCGAGCGCTTCGACGATCGCTGCCTGCGAATCCTCGCGGCGGCGCCAGAGCCGTGGCCGATAATTCGGATCAAAGGCGATCAGCGAGCCCGCCGAGCGTGCCTTAGCCACGGCAACCAGCAGTGCCTTGCGCGAGGCCTCGTCGAGAATTGCCAAAGTGATTCCGGAAAAATACACAAGCGCCTGATTTTCCAGGTTTTTCGACAACGCCGCTGGATCCGACGCGAGCTGCCTGGCGGCGGCGTCGCCGCGCCAGTAAGTGAAGGAGCGCTCGGCGCCGGTCAGCGTGATCGCATAGAGGCCGGGGCGCGCGCCCGGTACGACCGGGCTGGAGCCGATGCCGATGCCGTTTTCTGCGAAGAAGGCGATCTGGCCCTGTGAGAAGGGGTCGTCGCCGAAGGCCGAGACATATGTTGCCGGCCGGTCAGCGCTCAGCGCATGCAGCGCCCACAGCGTGTTGAACGTGTCGCCGGCAAAGCCCATGCGCCAGTTCGGGCCGGTCTGTCCCGACAGTTCGAGCATGCATTCGCCGATCGAGGCGACGCCGTTTCCCACCATCTGCAATCCTCCAGTGATTTCGGTGCTGTAGCTTTTTGGCGGACGCAGCGCCATGCTTGGCAAGCAGGCTTTTTTCCGCCACAGCGTTTTCCCACAGGCTGGCGGGATGCGATCCGCCCGGCAGAACGTTATCCGCAGAAGAGGAACCGGTTTGGCATCATTATGGCGTTATTTCCTGGCAGGTCTTGGTCTGGCTGCTTTGCTGGTCGGCGTTCTCGCGGCCGTCTATCTGACGGCGCCGCATTCGGCACAGCCCGTCGGCCCGGATGTCTCGCGGACCAAGAAAACCGACAATGGATTGTACGTAGCGAGTTTCGTGCCGGAACGCGGCGTGGTGCGGCAGGGCGAGCTGGAATCCTGGCTGCTGACGCTGAAGACAAAGACAGGGGCTTCGGTGGAGCGAGCCGCGATCACCATCTCCGGCGGCATGCCGCAACACAATCACGGTCTGCCGACCAGCCCGCAGGCGACCGATTATCTGGGCGAGGGACGCTACCGCATCGAAGGGGTGAAATTCACCATGAGCGGCTGGTGGCAACTGCGTTTCGCCATATCGTCCGGCGCGGGCTCCGACACCGTGCTGTTCAACGTGGTGCTGTGAGCGGTCGATGAGGCGCTTTTTCTGCTTTTTTGCGCTGACGGTGGCGGCCATCCTTGCCGGTTGCGGCAAGCCGGATTTTTCCGATGCCGAGAAGAAAATGATTGCTTCGCTGGCATTGAACACACTGCCAGCGCTGAAGCCGGACACCACCAATCGCTTTGCGGATGTGCCAGCCGCCGCCGCACTTGGCTCGACGCTGTTCTTCGACGTCGGGATGAGCCGCGACGGTACGGTGTCCTGCTCGACCTGCCACAAGATCGACCGCCAGTTCCAGGACGACCTGCCGCAGGCGGTCGGCGTTGGGCGCACCAACCGGCGCACCATGCCACTGGCCGGTGTGGCGCGCGACCCCTGGTTCTTCTGGGACGGACGTCGCGATAGCTTGTGGGCGCAGGCGCTGACCCCCCTCGAAAACCCGTTGGAACAGGCTGGAAACCGCACCGCCTATGCGCGTTACAT
Source organism: Mesorhizobium sp. B2-5-13 (assembly GCF_006440535.1). Lineage (NCBI taxonomy): Bacteria > Pseudomonadati > Pseudomonadota > Alphaproteobacteria > Hyphomicrobiales > Phyllobacteriaceae > Mesorhizobium > Mesorhizobium sp. B2-5-13. The sequence continues at coordinate 37,908 of NZ_VFUI01000016.1, forward strand.
GAAGACACGCTTCGGCGAACGCTATGAGCGGATCTTCGGGCCATTGCCTGATATGTCCGGCATTCCGCCGAATGCCAGCCCGCTCGGAAGCGATGCCGAAAGGACAGCCTGGAACGCGATGAGCGGCGCGCAGCGTGATGCGGTGAACCGCGTCTACGCCAATATAGGCAAGGCGATCGCCGCTTTCGAACGCTCGATCGAGCCGTCGCCGACGCGCTTCGACCGCTTTGCACTGGACCTTGCCACAGGTGCCGAGCCGAAAGGCGATGCGGCCTTTTCGCAAGAAGAAATCCTTGGGCTGAAACTGTTCATCGGCAAGGCCAATTGCGTGACCTGCCACAACGGCCCGCGCTTGAGCGACAACGGTTTTCACAACACGGGCGTGCCGCCTGTTGCCGGCCTGCCGGCGGATCGTGGGCGCGTCGATGCGGTGGCCCAAGTCGAGGCCGACCCGTTCAACTGCTTCGGCGCCTATCGCGATGGCGACGCCAGTGCCTGCGGCGAACTGCGCTTCATGGTCAAGGATGCGCCGGAACTTGTGCGCGCCTACAAGACGCCGTCACTGCGCGGTGCGGCGACGCGTCCGCCTTACATGCATGCCGGGCAGTTTTCATCGCTCGACGAGGTTGTGGCACACTACGCCAAAGCAGCAGGAAGTGTTGAGGGCACCTCTGAAATTCACCCGCTTGAGCTGTCCGACCACGAGCGCGCCGCACTGGTGGCGTTCCTGAAGACGTTGTCGGAATAGGTTACCTATCCTTCACCGTTTCCATCGCCACGAAGGTCGAGGTCTGGGCGACGTGGGGCAGGGCCGAGATGCGCTCGCCGAGCACGCGGCGGTAGGCGGCGATGTCGCGGGTGCGGACCTTCAGGAGATAGTCGAAGCTCGACGCCATCATGTGGCACTGCTCGATCTCCGGCACGGCCTGTACGGACCGGTTGAAGGCATCGAGCGCGGCGGATCGGGTGTCCGACAATTTCACCTGGACGAAGGCGACATGGCCTTCGCCCATGCGTTCGCGGTCGATGATCGCCTGGTATCCCCTGATATAGCCGTCCTTCTCCAGCCGCTTCACCCGCGCCTGCACCGGTGTCTTCGACAAGCCGACCCTGGCGGCCAGTTCCGACATGGAAAGCCGGCCGTTGCTGGCCAATGCCGACAGGATGTTCCTGTCGATGCGGTCTAATTGGTCTTCTGTCATCGAAACCGCAGCCTGAATCAGCAATTTTCAGCAACATGATAAGTCGATTGAGCTGCCGTGTCGATTTTTTCAGACCGCCTGAAATCTGGCACTTGTGCTAGCTTGCGCTATTCGGTCCGGTGACCGCCGGCCGCTCCCTTATGCTTGCTCATAGGACCGCCATGCCGCTCGACGCCATCCGCCAGCAGATCCGTGCCAATTATTTGCCCGACGAAGACGCAGCGGTTAAGCGATTGGCCGAGGCGACCGGGCTTTCTGCCGGACACCGCAAGGCGATCTCGGCCCGCGCGGCCGACCTGGTGCGGGCGGTACGGGGCTCCACCGATCCCCGGCTGATGGAGGTCTTCCTCTCCGCCTACGGTCTCTCCACCAAGGAAGGCGTGGCGCTGATGTGCCTGGCCGAGGCGCTGTTGCGCGTGCCCGACACCGAGACGATGGACGATCTCATCGCCGACAAGATCGCGCCGCACGACTGGTCGGCGCATTCCGGTGGTTCGAGTTCCATTTTCGTCAATGCCTCGACCTGGGCATTGATGCTGACCGGCCGGGTGCTCGACGAAGGCGAGGGGGGCATCGAAGGCACGCTGCGCTCGATGGTGCGAAGGCTGGGCGAACCCGTCATCCGCAAGGCGGTGGCCGCCGCCATGCGCGAGATGGGCGAACAATTCGTGCTTGGCCGCACGATCGCGGAAGCCGTCAAGCGCGGCCGGCCGATGACCCAGAAGGGTTATCTCTATTCCTTCGACATGCTGGGCGAAGCGGCTCGCACCGAGGCCGACGCCTTGCGCTACCACAAGGCCTATGCCGACGCCATTTCCTCGCTCGATGCCGGCTCGAACGGGCCAGATATCCGGTACAACCACGGCATTTCGGTCAAGCTCTCCGCGCTGCATCCTCGCTACGAGGTGGCGCAGAAGGAAAAGATGCTGCCTGTGATGGCCGAGCGGCTGTTGTCGCTGGCTCTGGCCGCACGGTATTCGCGGATGGGCCTCAACATCGATGCCGAGGAGGCGGATCGTCTGGATCTGTCGCTCGACGTCATCGAGCGGGTGCTGGCCGAACCGGAACTCGCCGGCTGGAACGGCTTTGGTGTCGTCGTGCAGGCCTATGGTCCGCGCGCGGCTTTCACCATCGATTGGCTCTATGCCTTGGCCAAGAAGCATAATCGCAACATCATGATCCGTCTGGTCAAGGGTGCCTATTGGGACACCGAGATCAAGCGGGCGCAGACACTCGGACTGTCAGGCTATCCCGTGTTCACGCGCAAGGCCAACACCGACGTTTCCTACATCGCATGCGCGAAAAAACTGCTTGGGATGACCGACCGAATCTATCCGCAATTCGCCACCCACAATGCCCACACCGTCGCCGCCATTCTGTCGATGGCGGACAACCGCGACACCTTCGAATTCCAGCGCCTGCACGGTATGGGCGAGGCCTTGCACGAAACCGTGCGCCGGTCGGAGGGCACGCGTTGCCGCATTTATGCGCCGGTCGGCGCGCATTCGGACCTGCTTGCCTATCTGGTCCGTCGACTGCTGGAGAACGGGGCGAATTCCTCCTTCGTGCATCAGCTGACCGATGAGGACGTCAAGCCGGAGGACATCGCGCGTGATCCATTGGAAACGGTCGAACGCCAGGGTACTGCCGCCAATCCGGCGATTGCCCGGCCTTCCCAGATATTTGGCGCGGGCCGTCGCAACTCGAAAGGGTTCGACATTACCGATGCGGTGACGCTGGCTGCTATCGACCAGGCCAAAGCGGCATTCGCGGGTCCCGATCGCTGGCACGCCAAGCCGATCACGCGCGCCGCCGGCTACGGCAAGCAGCGCCCGATCGTCAATCCGGCAAAACCTTCCGAGGTCGTCGGCATGGTTCACGAGGCCGCCGCCAAGCAAGTCGCGACCGCCGTGCGCATCGCGGTGGAGGCGCAGCCGGCCTGGGCAAAACGGCCGGTCGCCGAGCGTGCCGGCATCCTCAACCGCGCGGCTGACCTTTACGAGGCCAATGCCGTCGAGTTCTTTGCGCTCGCTACGCGCGAAGCCGGCAAATCGTTGGCAGACGGCGTCGCCGAGGTGCGCGAGGCCGTGGACTTCCTGCGCTATTACGCCACCGAGGCGGCGAATGCCGAGGCGGGCACGCAAGCGCGCGGCGCCATTGTCTGCATTTCGCCATGGAATTTCCCGCTCGCCATCTTCACCGGCCAAGTCGCGGCAGCACTCGTCACCGGCAATTCGGTGATCGCCAAACCGGCTGAGCAGACGCCGCTGATCGCCTTCCGCGCCGTCGAGATGCTGCGCGAGGCCGGTGTGCCGGAGGACGTCATCCAGCTCCTGCCCGGCGACGGCCCATCGGTCGGTGGCCCGCTGACTGCGGATCCGCGTATTGCCGGCGTCTGCTTCACAGGGTCGACCGAGGTTGCCAAGCTGATCGAAAAACAACTGGCCGAGACCGCGGTGCCGGACGCCATGCTGATCGCCGAGACCGGTGGTCTCAATGCCATGATCGTCGATTCTACCGCGCTGCCCGAACAGGCGGTGCGCGATATCCTGGCGTCGGCCTTCCAGAGTGCCGGCCAGCGCTGCTCGGCGCTGCGCGTGCTCTATGTGCAGAAAGACGTCGAGAAGAAGATGCTGGAGATGCTGAAGGGCGCCATGGAGGCGCTCAATGTCGGCGATCCCTGGCTGATCTCGACCGACATTGGGCCGGTCATCGACAACGAGGCGCAGGCCTCGATCCGCGATTATTGCACGACGATGGGGCTGCAAGGGCGGCTGATCGCCAAACTGGAAGCCCCCAAGGACGGCCGCTTCGTCGCGCCGCATGTCTTCCGGGTCAAGGGCATCGAGGAGATGGAGCGCGAGGTGTTCGGGCCGGTGCTGCACGTCGCCAGTTTCGACGCCGATCAGATCGACAGCGTCATCGCCGCCATCAACCGCAAGGGTTATGGCCTGACCTTCGGTCTGCACACCCGCATCGAGGGGCGTGTGCAGCATTTCGTCGACGGCATCCATGCCGGCAACATCTATGTCAACCGCAACCAGATCGGCGCCGTCGTCGGTTCGCAGCCATTTGGCGGCGAGGGCCTCTCCGGCACCGGGCCGAAGGCAGGCGGCCCGTACTATGTCAGGCGCTTCCGCAAGGGGCCGGAAGCAGGCACGGAAGTTGGCGAAGGCCACAAGGTTACGGCGACCGAGCTTGCCGACAATCTGCCCGATCCGGCACTTGGCGGCTGGTCGACGCGGCCGGACCGGATCGCCATCCTGAGGAAGCATCTGCGTGGCAAGGGCGCGGCCGCGATCGGTGCCGCCGCCAGCATCGATTTCGGCCAGGTCGATTTGCCTGGCCCGACCGGCGAGGCCAACACGCTGTCGCTGTCGCCGCGCGGCCGGGTGCTGTGTCTGGGGCCGGACGCCGACACGCTGCTAGCCCAGACCATCCAGGCGCTCGCCGCCGGCAATGCGGTGCTGGCGGTGGCGCCAGGTGCCCCGGCTACCCTCTCCGTATTGACGGGGAAAGGCCTGCCGCTGGCGGCCATCGATGGCCGCCCCGATCCGGTCGAGGCGCGCTCGCTGCGCGTCGATGTCGTTGCTTTTTCAGGCACGCCCGAGGCGGCGCGCATCGTGCGCAAGGTCATCGCCGAGCGCAGCGGGCCGATCGTGCCGCTGGTCAGCGAGGTGCTCAATCCGGCGGCCTATGCGCATGAGCGGGCGGTCTGCGTCGACACGACGGCAGCGGGCGGCAATGCCAGCCTGTTGGCCGCTGCATAGACTGGTCGATGCTTACGCGCCTTCGACAACGGAAAAGCCCTCGAATTGCGGGTGGCCGAGATAGTGGACCTTTGTCGTGCCGACATTGCGGTGGGCGGCGCGAAAATTCTCCGACTTGGTCCAGGCGACGAAATCGTCATGGCTGGCCCAGACCGTATGCGAGGCAAAAAGCGTGTAGCCTTCGGCCTCGTTGACCGTACCGTGCAGCAGATGGAACTCGCGGAAGCCTTTCATCTCGGCATGGCTGGAATCGCGGTTCTTCCACACGGCTTCGAACTCGGCCTCGGAGCCGGTCCGCACCTTGAAGCGGTTCATGGCGATATACATGGGGTTCCTTTCAGCAGGTCTCGAACGTTGATGATTGATGGCTTGAGTGAATGGCCACGGCTCAGAACGGACCGATTGGCGCCTTGAAGCGCCAGCTCGACATCCCGGTCTCGGGCGGGATTGGCGGGAATGGCGCCTGTTTTCGCACCAGCTCCAATGCGAATTGATCAAGCTCCGGCGAGCCGGAGCTCTTGGCAAGTTGCAAGTCGGCAACGTTGCCGTCGGCAAGCACGACAAATGCCACCATCGCGTTGTTGCGGGCTGTCGTTTGCGCGGATTTCGATACACGGCGATTGGCGCGAGCCAACTTGCTGGCCACTTCGCCGCTATAGCGGGAAGCCGCCGCGTTGCCGGCCTCGCTTTGCTTTCTCCCTTTGCTGGCAATGGCCGCCTTGATTTCATGGCCGTCAGCCGAGCCGCGCTTCTCGTATGGTTCGCCGGCATTTGCTGGAGCTCTTTCCGGGCTCGGCCTTGCGATGGGAACCTGCGGCTGCTCTGGAACCGAGGCAGGCGTTTCGGTGTCCTCGGCCTGCACGGTCGGTTGCGCCGGCATTTCAGTTCTGGGAGGCGCCACGCTCTGGTCATCGGAACGCGGCGTCCCCGCCACCAGTATGTCCGGCGTGACCGCCGGCAGCTTGACAGGTTCCGGCAGAGGCTCGGGAGGGGGCTTCGCGCCTTCCTGCGCGGGACGTGGAGGTTGTGTCGGTGGCATTGACCCCGCTGCCTTTGCCGGTTGATGCTTGGCCCGCTGCGGATTCGGCACCAGCGTGACATTCATCGCCGCCGGGTCCTTGTCCAGGGCGCTATCGACCACCTTGTCTCCTGAGTGATCGCTGCCTTCCGACTGCACCCCGCCCTGAAGATCGAACGTTCCCGTTGGCGATATAAAAAAGGCCGCCGCCACGCCTGCGTGGAGCAGGCAGGAGACGACGATCGCAGCCGGCCATTTGCCGGTGCCGGCAGGCGGCCGCGTCTGGGCAAGCGGCTCGGCCGGCACGATGGCCAACTCGTCGCCGGCAGTGGGGAAGGAACTGATTTCCTGCATGTCGCGCGGCGGAAAATGCAGCGGCCCAAGCGCCATTGTCAAATCAAGATAGGCTGGCTCGAACAGCAGTTCTGGTCCCACATCAGACGCCGAAAGCAACTCCGGTCCTGGTGTCCGTCTTCAGCTTGCGCAAGCAGGCGGCCGGTTCGAGGCCCGTGCCGGCGCATTCCGTCGCGCTGTTGATCAGCACGCGGCTGACCTTGGTGCAGTCGGTGCCGGCCAGGTCAAAGCGCGTCACCTTTGTCTCGCCCGATGGCAAATCCTTGAAGTCGAGCACCGTCAGCCGGTCGACCACCCCGGCCTCGTTGAACAGGGCGATCTCGAACGCCGCCTTGGTGAGGTCGGCGCCGAGATTGTTGTTGACCAGGAAGGTCAGCCGGCAGCCCTTGTCGGAAGCTTGCGCGGCATTGAGTTCGAGGATCAGGACCGGCGCGGACTGTTCAGCCCACGCCGGAACGATCGCAAGCGACATCGCCAGCGTCGAGGTCAGCAGACGAAGGGATGTCGTCAAGCTCGTCATGCTCAGCCTCCAAATCGCATGGTTGCGGCCAGCTTCAGCGTGATGCCCGGTTCATGGACAGCGACCGTCGTGCCACCGTTCAGCGGGTTGGCGTATTTGACGTCGAACAGGTTGTCGGCACGGAAATCGACTTTCAGATTGTCGGTCGCCTGATAGCTGGCGAACGCGTTGACCAGTATGTAGTCCGTGGCCACCGCATTGCCCTTCGGCTTGCCGTTATACTGTACCTCGCCGCCGACGGTCAGCTTGTCCTCGAGGAAGCGCAAGCCGAGCTGAGCGGTGACCTGAGAGGAAGGAATGGTGGCGAGGTCGGCTTCCACACCCTTGTAGGAAACCGTGTGGCCATTTGTGATCGTAGCCGAGAGGCCGGCATAGCCCCATGCCGCGTCGTAGACACCTTCCAGCTCGAGGCCGTCGATCTTGGCCTTGGCGAAATTCTGATACTGGAAGCAGATCGGGATGCCGGGGCCGAAGGGGCAGCCGCTGCCTGGAGCGAACGGCGACAGCGTTACGCCGTCGATATAGTCGTCGACATCGTTGTTGAAATAGGCCGCCTTGATACGGAGTGCGTCGCCAGCCTCGAAGATGTCGTTCTGCTTGTAGTTGACGCCGAACTCGGTCGTCTTGCCGGTTTCAGGCCGCAGATTTGGATTGGGCAGGAACGGGAAGCTGACGCCAGCCGGATGGTTGCCGCTGATCAGCGTTTCCGTGATCGACGGCGAGCGATAGCCTTCCGCGTAGGTGCCGTAGAATTGCAGGCCGGCAAGCCCGGCGCTCTCGAACGGCGAGACACCGACCGTGACGCGCGGCGATAGCCTGTCGCCGGAAATATCGTGCGTGTCATCCTTCAGGCTATAGCTGTCGTAGCGCAGGCCGGCGATGACTTCGAGCCAGTCCCAGCTGAGCTTGTCTTGGACGTAGGCGCCCGACACATTCCGCTTGCCAGAAGGGGTGTAGAAACTGTCGCCGCCGGCAGCGCCGCCCGTCTTGACGCTGTCGCCGACCCAGTCACCGCCATAGGTCAGTTCATGCGCGATGCCGCTCGTCTCGAACCGTGACGTGTTCCAGATATCGATGCCGGTCGTGCCGACATCGAATGTCGACCGCGATCCTGTCGGCAGCATCACGGGAAGACCGGTCACCGGATCGAAGCGGTTCTGCGGCACAAGACTGGTCAGGTCGAGATTGGTCTTGTTGTAGGAGGTGTTGATGTGGAGATCGAGCCAGCTCTTGTCTTCGTCCGTGATGTTGTAGCGGGCCGTGAAGGTGTTCGACTTCAGGTCGACATCATTCACAGAGAGGCCGCCGCTGGTCTCGTTCCAGCCATCGCTAGAGCCGACCCAGCCAAGCTTCAGTTCACTGTTCTCGGTCGGCCGGATGGTGGTCTTGAGCAGGCCGCTCAGCACGTCGAAACCAGTGCCATTGACGGTGTCGCCGTCGCCGTCCTTGTAGTTGTCGTAGTCGCGGTAGACGATGTTGCCCAGCACGTCCCAGTTCTGATTGATCCGATAGGCGCCGGATGCGCTTGATGTCCAGCCCTTGCCGTTGCTTTCGTAGCGTCCAGTAACGGAGCCTGCCCAGGTTTCGTCAGGGTTGAGGAAATCCAGCGCATCCTTGGTATCGAAGAAGACGACGCCGCCAATGGCGCCAGAACCATAGGTGTTGGCGACCGGACCGCGGATCACGTCGAGGGATTTGACCAGTTCGGGATCGATGTAGAAGGTCGACTGGGTGCCGTGGTCGGAACGCTGGAAATTCTGGCGCGCGCCATCGACGATTACAGCGACGCGGCCGAAATCCTGCAGGCCTCGGATGTTGATGCTGGTGCTGACGCGCCTGGCGTCTGCCTGCGCGGCGACACCTGGTACGCCGAGCAGCATTTCGTTTGGCGTCGTCGCCATGCGGCGGTCGAGTTGCTCCTGGTCGACGTGGCTGGCCGAAGCCAGCGATTCGATCGCCGTTTCGCCGGTGCGGCTGAGCACCAGGATCTTGTCGAGCAGCGTCGCGCCCGAGGGAGCTGCTTTTTCCTGATCAGTCTTTTTCGATTGACTGGTCTGCTCGCTCGCCGGCTGCGTCGCCTGTTGCGCGTGCGCCGATGGCGCGGATAGGGCGATCGCCGCCACGCTTGCAAGCAAAGCCATTGCACGGTTCGCCTTCGACCGGCCGCGCCATTCCCAATTCATCAACCCCATGCCCCAACTCCAAATTCCAGGTTCCATGCTGGCTGGCCCGGGGCTTGCTGGCATTTTCGATCGTATCCGGCATCTTAAATGTTGACTCATTTAGTCCGGTATTGCACTGACTAGTAAACATGATTATTCGAGTCAAGAAATGAATCGGCAATTTCGCAACGCCTAGCCAGATGCCCGGCACAGGAAAGGGATCGACCCAGATGAACACGCACAATCCCAACGATTTTCGCTATCGCGTCCGCCGTTCGGACGATGCCTCCGCCCGTTTCGATCGGATTCCGCTGGCGGTGCGAACGCTGTCCAGCAACACGCTGTTTCAGGGCGAGCACGAGATCGGCATCGAACATCATGGAGCGCTCTACCGGCTGAAGATCACCCGCCAGGGCAAGCTCATTCTCAACAAGTAAGGCAAGGCATCAGGGGTAAAGACATGGACCAGCGCGTAAAACCCGCTCCGCATGAAATCCGGCGGGCACGGACCGAGAATCCGAAAACGCGCGAGCGTGACCTTGCCGCCCAGCTCGGCATTTCGGAGGCCGAGCTGGTCGCCGCGCATTGCGGCGACGGCGCCGTCCGCATCGAACCGCGCGTCAACGACCTCCTAACCGGTCTCGAGGCCGTTGGCGAGGTCATGGCGCTGACCCGCAACGAAAGTGCGGTGCACGAGAAGATCGGGGTCTATGACAAGGCCGTCACCGGCAACCACAATGCCATGGTGCTTGGCGAGAACATCGACCTGCGCATCTTCCCGAAAGTCTGGGCGCACGGCTTCGCCGTGGAGAAGCGGGACGGCGACGACATCCGCCGCAGCCTGCAGTTCTTCGATGCGGCCGGCGAGGCGGTGCACAAGGTGCATCTGCGCCCGGCCTCCAGCCTCTATGCCTACCAGAAGCTTGTCGCCTCACTGGAATCGTCGAACCAGGAGCCGACAACCGACGTTTCACGGCCCGTTCTCGATGAGGAAAGCGAGGCAGGGACCGCAAGCCTGGACGATCTGCGTGACCGCTGGAGCCAGCTGACGGACGTGCACCAGTTCTTCGGCATGCTGAAGACGTTGAAGCTCAGCCGCCGCCAGGCGGTGCGCATGGTCGGCCAGGACTATGCCTGGCTGCTCGACAATGACGCGGTCCGGGCCATGTTCCATCACGCCGCCGAAGGCGAGATGCCGATCATGTGCTTCGTGGGCAACCGCGGCTGCATCCAGATCCATTCCGGCCCGGTCAAGTCGATCAAGAGGATGGGACCGTGGATCAATGTGCTGGACGAGGCCTTTCATCTGCACCTGCGAATCGACCACATCCATGAGGTCTGGGCGGTGCGCAAGCCGACCAAGGACGGCCATGTCACCTCGCTCGAGGTCTATGCCGCCAATGGTGACATGATTATCCAGTTCTTCGGTAAGCGCCATGAAGGCGAGGGCGAACGCGACGACTGGCGTTTCCTGGCCGAGCACCTGCCGCGCATTCCAAGCCCGACGGCAGCCTGAGGAAGTGTAATGCGTTCTGTTTCGAGACCATCCGCCCTGCGGGGATCGATCATCGGTTCCGCGATCGGCCTTTCCCTGGCTTTCGCGGCAATGCAACCAGCCGGCGCCACCGAAGGCGTTTCGGTCTTCGCCGACCCTTCGAAGATCGCCTCCATTGGCGGTTCCATCACCGAAATCGTCTATGCGCTTGGCGAGGAAAAGCGTCTCGTAGCGCGCGATTCCAGCAGCCTCTATCCGAAAGCGGCACTCGAATTGCCCGATGTCGGCTACATGCGCCAGCTGTCGCCGGAAGGCGTCTTGTCGGTCAATCCGACAGCCATACTGGCATTGCACGGCAGCGGCCCCAAGGAAGCCGTCGACGTGCTGAAGAAGACGAGCATTCCCTTCATCGAAGTGCCCGAGCAGTACAACCGCGAAGGCATCCTCCAGAAGGTCCGCATTGTCGGCAAGGCGCTCGGGGTCGAGGCCAAGGCGGAGGTGCTGGCCAAGGCGCTCGATGCCAAACTCACGGCCGCTAAAAAGCAGACAGAATCGATCAAGGAGCGCAAGCGCGTCCTGTTCGTGCTCTCGATGCAGGGCGGCAAGATCATGGCGGCCGGCAGCGACACCGCGGCCAACGGCATGGTCAAGCTGGCGGGCGGGGTCAATGCGGTGGAAGGCTTTTCCGGTTACAAGCAGATGTCCGACGAAGCGATCGTCACCGCCAGGCCGGACGTGATCCTGATGATGAGCAATGCCGGGCCGGCGGTGTCGGACGACGAAGTGTTCGGCAATCCATCCATAGCCTCGACGCCGGCCGGCACCGCGCGCAAGCTGATCCGCATCGATGGCGCCTATCTGCTCGGCTTCGGGCCACGCACGGCCGACGCCATCCACGACCTCGCCGTGTCGCTTTATGGCGCACAGGTCACGGACTGAGCATCATGGCCGACCAGTCGATCGCCGGTCCAGTGAAGGCGATGGGTGCATCCGAAGGCGATCGTTCCGGTCGCGCCCGTGCCGTCATCCTCTTGCTGTGCCTGGGCCTGGCGATCGCCGTCTTGCTTTCGCTCACATCCGGGGCGTCGGACGCATCCGCCGTGAACGTCATCAGGGATTGGCTCTTTGGCACCGTCCCTGGCGATGCGGCCCTCAACGCGCGTGACAGTCTGATCGTCTACGAAATCCGCCTGCCGCGCGTCATCCTCGGCATGCTGGTGGGCGCGGCGCTCGCGGTTTCCGGCGCCGTCATGCAAGGCCTGTTCCGCAATCCGCTCGCCGATCCCGGCCTGATCGGGGTTTCAGCCGGCTCCAGCCTTGGCGCGGTGGCCGTCATCGTGCTCGGCGGGACCGTGCTGGTACCGGCGACCGCCTTGCTCGGAACGCTCGCGCTGCCGCTTGCGGCGTTTTTCGGCGGCCTCGCCACCACACTGGTGCTTTATGAGGTCGCCACGCGACGCGGGCAAACCTCGGTCGCCACCATGCTGCTCGCCGGCATAGCCCTGGCGGCACTTGCCATGGCGCTGACCGGAATCCTCATATTCATGGCCGACGATCGCCAGTTGCGCGACCTGACCTTCTGGTCACTGGGATCGCTCGGTGGTGCGACATGGGCCAAGATCGCTTCCCTAGGGCCCATCATCATCTTGGCGCTGGCGGCGATGCCATTCCTGGCCCGCGGCCTCAATGCGCTGGCGCTCGGCGAGGCCACCGCCGGCCATCTCGGCGTACCGGTGCAGCGGCTGAAATACACAGCCATCATTGGTGTCTCGGCGGCGGTCGGGGCGTCCGTCGCCGTCAGCGGCGGCATCGGTTTCGTCGGCATCGTGGTGCCGCATCTGTTGCGCCTGCTGATCGGCCCGGACAATCGTTACCTGCTGCCGGCCTCGGCGCTGCTCGGCGCCTCGCTATTGCTGCTCGCCGATGCCGTCGCCCGCACCATCGTGGCGCCGGCCGAATTGCCGATCGGTATCGTCACCGCCGTCGCTGGCGCGCCGCTCTTCCTGTGGATCCTGTTGCGCAAGCGCGGCGTGATCGACCTGTGAGTTGGGACCCTGTTGGAGTGTTTCATGATCGAAGCGCGCGATGTTTCTGTGGCGATCGGCAAGAAGCGTATTGTCGTTGATGTCGATTTCGAAGTCGGGCCGGGTGAAATCTCGGCCATCGTCGGTCCCAACGGCTCGGGCAAGACGACCTTTCTCAAGGCGATGTCGGGGGATCTCGCCCATACCGGACGGATCGTCATCAACGGTCGCGAGCTGTCGACGATGAAGCCGGTCGAGGCTGCGACGGTGCGAGCGGTGTTGCCTCAGGCAACGACCTTGTCCTTTCCCTTCACGGTGCGCGAGATCGTCAGGCTTGGCCTGGTCGGTGGCCGCGCGGGGGTGCTGCCCGGCGAGAACGAACGCCTGCCGGAGCGGGCGCTGGCGCGAGTCGATCTCGATGGCTTTTCCGGGCGTTTCTACCAGGAACTTTCGGGTGGTGAGCAGCAGCGCGTCCAGCTTGCGCGCGTGCTGTGCCAGGTCTGGGCGCCAGTGCTCGACGGCAGGCCGCGCTATCTCTTCCTCGACGAACCGGTTTCCAGCCTCGACATCAAGCATCAGCTGATCATCATGAACATCGCCCGCGATTTCGCCAGAAGAGGCGGGGGCGTGGTCGCGATCCTGCACGACCTCAATCTGACGGCCATGTATGCCGACCGCATCTTCGTGATGCATCGCGGCCGGCTGGCCGCGACCGGCTCGCCGCGGGAGGTGCTAAGCGATGAGCTGATCGAAAAGGTGTTCGATTGCCGGCTCAAGGTCGGCGTGCTGCCGGCTAGCGACATGCCGTTCGTGCTCCCGCAATCGTCGGTCAGCTGATATTCAGCCGACCTCGCACGACGCGACAGGGATCAAGCTGCCGGCGCGCGGCGCTCCATCAACAGATCGATGCCGAGCAGGTTGCGCACATTCGGCCGCGCCGCCACCAGGTCGGCGATCGTGTAGCGGGCAAGCACGGCGAAGAAGGCGTTGAGCGCCTCGCGCAGCGCCGAATTCAACGCGCAGCTGTCGACGAGCGGGCATTCGGCCGCGTCGTTCTCGAAGCACTCCGCCATGGCAAAGCTTTCCTCGGTCACGCGCACAACGTCGAACAGGCTTATCGCTTCGGCGGCACGGCCGAGCCGTACCCCTCCGTTCCGGCCGCGGACAGTCTCGACCAGGCCGTTCTCGACCAAAGGCTGCAGGATCTTGAACAGGAACAGTTCCGACACCGAATAGGCGGCCGCGATCTCCGGGATGCGGCTCAACCGTTCATTGTTGGCGGCACAATACATCAGGATGCGCATGGCGTAGTTGGTTTGGCGGGTAAGCCGCATTTCATCCTCACAAAGCGCCGGCACAGTGCAACCATGCCAGAGTGTAGACTTGCTGGCGCGGCTTCATCCGGATTTTCGGAGTCTCCACGCTGGCCTCGACGGAATATGGCCTATACCTTGGAATAATTCCAGACTAGCTTCGAGTTATAGCTGAACATTCTCGTCAACTTTATGTGCCTGACCAGGTGAAACCCCGGGGGTAATCGCTGTCACGGGCATTCTGGCGGTCGAAACACTAAATAGGCTGAGATCGACGAGGAGCGGCCCATCCATGGCTCAATCGGACCAGTCCCTGGCGCCAGTGCGGTTCGATGCCGACGCGGGCGCCAAGCTTTCCGCGCTGCGGCGGACAAAGTTCGTCGCCACGGCGGCACTGGCGCTCTGCGTGCTGGTCTTTGCCCTGGCCAAGTCCTTCCAGAGCAGCTATCCGTGGCTCGGCTTCGTCGCCGCCTTCGCCGAGGCGGCAACCATCGGCGGCCTTGCCGACTGGTACGCGGTGGTGGCGCTGTTCAAACGGCCGCTTGGGCTGCCCATTCCCCACACCGCCATCATCCCGGAAAACCAGGATCGTATCGCCGACAATCTCGGCCGTTTCATCGAGGTCAATTTCCTGGCGCCGGAGCCGGTGCGTGAAAAACTCGCCGAGGTCGATTTTTCGGCACTCGTCGCCGACTGGCTGGCCGATGCCGAGCGCGCCGCCGACCTGTCGCGCTTCGTCGTGCGGCTTGTGCCGCAGACGCTTGCCGCCGTCGAACAATCCGGCCTGCGCGGTTTCGTCACCAGCCGCATGCTCGAACAGATCGAAAAGGTGCCGCTGGCGCCGCTGGCCGCCGAACTCTTGTCGGCGCTCACCGACGATCGCCGCCACCAAAAGCTATTCGACGAGTTCATCAAGGTCATCGGCCGGTTTCTCAACGACGAACAGGCGCTGGCGACGATGCGCGACAAGATCCGTGAGGAATTGCCGTCGCTGTTCAACCTGTTCCGCGCCGACGCCTATCTCCTGAAGAAGATCGTCGCCTCGGCGGGCTCCCTGCTGGACGAGGTGCGTGCCGATCCCGACCACCCGATGCGCGCCGAATTCGACCGTTTCGCGCTAGGCTTCGTCGAGCGGCTGCGCACGTCCAAGCAATATGCCAAGCGAGCGGAGAAAATGAAGCGCGATTTCCTCGCCAGACCCGAAGTCAGGGCGCTGGCCGGCGACATGTGGGAGAGCCTCAGCCTGTTCATCGAGCAGGATGCCAAGGCGCCGAATTCGCTGATCCGGGAGCATCTCGCCAACATGTTCGTCGAGGTCGGCCGCCATCTTGCCGGCGATGCGCAGATCCGGGCCGACATGAACGGAGGATTCGTGGTGGCGCTGGCCTCTTTCGTCGAGAGCCAGAAGAGCGGCGTATCGAAATTCATCGCCGACCAGGTCAAGCGCTGGGATCTGGCGCAACTGACGCGCCTGATCGAGATGAACATCGGCAGGGACCTGCAATATATCCGCTTCAACGGCATGATCATCGGCGGGCTGGCCGGCATCGTGCTCTATACGATCGAGTTGCTGCTCCCGGTCAATTGATCCGTATCGACCGCCAGGCGTGCGTTCGAAATGGACACACGGCGTTCAAGTGCTATTCTCCAGTCGAGGGCGTCCGCACCCGCGGCAACAGGGGAGAAGACAATCATGGCCAGGCAACCGGAATCCGATTCCTTCGTGGAGATGTTCGGCAGATTCGGCCGTGACCTCAAGGTGCCCAACGTCGATGTCGAGGCGATTCTTGCGCACCATCGCAAGAATCTGGAAGCGCTGGAGAAGGCGGCACGGACCAGTGCGGCCGGGGCATCCTCGCTGTTGTCGAGGCAGCGCGAAATGCTGCAGGACACGCTGCGGGAAGTCGCCGACATGGCGCAGAGCTACCGCGCACCGGGCAATCCGCAGGAGCTCATGGCCAAGCAGACGGAGTTTGCCAGAAAATCCTTCGAGGCGGCGCTCAAGAACGCCGGTGAAGTGGCTGAACTGGCAAGGAAATCAGGCACCGAATCGATCGATATCCTGCGCGCGCGCATCAAGGAAGCGATGGAGGAGGTCCGCGCCGGTTACGGGCAGAAGTAGGTTCTCATCGGCTGTCGTTCCGTCCTCGGCCAAGCACGCCGGTTCGCGATTCCGCAACCTTGCGCATAGTTGTATTAGCGCCACAGCATAAGCTCCCGGCAGCCTGGAAGGTTGGAAAATCCGAATTCGGCCTGCCATCGCGTGGCAATGCATGGCACGAGTGAGCTCGACTCCGCCGGAACGGATTTGCGCAGGATGAATTGACAGAGGCCGCCGGTTCGTGGTCCGGAAGCTTTGGAAGCGATCGGGAAAGCAGGAATGACGGAAGTACGGCCTAAAACGCCGCCTAGCTACGAGCAGCTGAGAACGATGTCCGGACAGGAGCTCGGCGTCTCGGAATGGACCACGGTCGACCAGAACCGTATCAACCAGTTCGCCGACTGTACCGGCGACCATCAATGGATCCACGTCGATCCTGAACGGGCGCGGCGGCAAAGCCCGTTCCGCACCACGATCGCGCATGGCTATCTGACGTTGTCGATCATCGGCGCGTTGGCCCTCGACATGGGGATCGTTCCCGAGAATACGCAGGCCGCCTTCAATTACGGTTTCGACAAGGTGCGTTTCCTGGCGCCGGTCAAGGTCGGCGCACGCATTCGCCTGCGCACGACGCTACTTTCCATGGAAGACAGAGGCCCGGGCCAGTATCTGATGAAGGCAGCCAATACGGTCGAGATCGAAGGGGAGGAAAAGCCGGCGCTGATGGCTGAAACGCTGGTCATGCTCTATGAGCGCCGCAGACGGGCAGGGGCCTGAACGGCGGTCCTTTGGGACGCCCTACGCCGGCCAAACAGGTCACGCAATCCCGGGCCGGGTACGGCCGGCAAAGCGTAGTGAGATTAGCGCGAGCAACAGCGCAACCAGCGCTAAGGCCGCTGCCGTCTGAAAGGTGACCTGCATGCCCCGGGCGGCCGAAGCGGAACTCAGGACGTCCTGACCTGTTCCTTGCCGCGTACCGGCCGATGCAATCGCGAATATGGCGCCCATCAGCGATGCGCCGGTGATGAGGCCGAGATTGCGCGACAGGTTGAGCAGACCGGAAACGACGCCACGTTCGTTTGCGCTTCCACCGCCCATGACGTTCGCGTTGTTGGAGGTCTGGAACAGGGCGTAGCCGAAGCATGTGACGGTGATTGGAACGACATAGCTGGCAATGCCGAACTTGGTCAGGGCAAGCGACAGGAGGAACGTCCCCGTGGCGAGGCAGGCCAGGCCGGCGACCATCATCGCGTGGGCGCCGAGGCGATCGGTCAGGCGGCCGGCCAACAGCGCCGACAGGGTCGAGACAAGCGGCCCGGTCGAAAGCGCCATTCCGACCATCGCGGCATCCAATCCGAGCCCGCGCGACAGATAGAACGGAGCAACCACGAGGGTTGCCATCATCACCGTCGCGACGATGAGACTCATGGCAAGGCCGGCGCTCAGCCGTGGGTCGCGGAAGCGGGCGAGTTGGACAAGGGGCACCTTCGCCTTCGCCTGCGCAATGGCGAACACGATAACGCCGACACCGGCCACGACCAGCAGGCCCAAATTGGGCATGCCGAAATTGCCTCTGCCAAGCGTCAATGCCAGGGCATAGGCGCCCAAGGTAAGGGCCAGCAGGGCGGTGCCCGTGACGTCAAACGTGCCTCGAGCGACCTCCATTGTCCCGCTGCGCGCCGGCAGGGCACGCCAGGCAAGAGCGAAGGTCAGAAGGCCCAGCGGGACATTGACCAGAAAGATAGCCCGCCAGCCAGGGCCAGCGATCAAAAAGCCACCAAGCGAAGGCCCGAGCGTCGTGCCGATCGCGGACATGGCGCCGAGCAGGCCCATGGCGCTGCCAGTTCGGTCCTTGCTCACGGTTTCCGCGACGAAGGCCAACGTCAGCGCCATCATCAGCGCGGCGCCAAGCCCCTGCATGGCGCGTGCCGCGATCAGCAGCCAGAGCGTCGGTGCCAGGCCGCAGAGCGCCGATGCCAGCGTGAACAGCGCGATGCCGCCGAGCAGCAACGGCCGGCGCCCGAACATGTCGGCCAGCCGCCCGGCGCCGACGATCAGTGTCGTGATGGCGAGCAGATAGGCGAGAACCACCCATTGTACGGACTGGAACGATGCATCGAAAGCCTGCCTGAGCGAGGGCAGCCCGACGCTGGCGATGCTGGTTCCCAAGGACGATAGCAGCGTGGCGAGCGACAGGCTCGTCAGCGCCAGGCCGGTGGACCGGGCCTGTTGCGGCGCCGATATCAGTTCCCGATTTTGCTCAGCGAGTGCCAAGGCGATCTCCTTCTGTCTGCTCCCGAAGCGGAGCTGTCGGAGATCTAGTCTTGTGGCTGATATGGCGGAAGGTGCAGCATTTGCATCTTATCCGTGCGTCAAACGCCATATCATGCTAGGATAGACCGATGACATCACCCGATCTCAATCTGCTGTTTGCCCTCGATGTCCTGCTGGCCGAGGGCAGTGTGGCGCGCGCGGCGCGCCGCCTGCGCCTCAGCCCCTCGGCGATGAGCCGAACGCTGGCGCGGCTGCGCGAGGCAACGGGCGATCCTCTGCTGGTGCGCGCCGGGCGCGGTCTGGTGGCGACGCCGCGTGCGGAGGAATTGCGGTCACAAGTCGGCCGTGTCGTCCAGGACGCGGAAGTGCTCCTGCGCCCTGCCGAGTTGCTTGACCCCCGGAGTCTGGACCGGATCTTCACATTGCGCACCAACGAAAGCTTCGTCGAGGAGTTCGCGCCCCGTCTCGTCGCCCGCATCGAGGCCGATGCGCCAGGGGTGCGGCTGCGTTTTGCGCCGAAGTCCGATAAGGATGCGATGTCGCTGCGCGAAGCGGCGATTGACCTAGAAATTGGCGTTGCCGGCGAGACCGGACCCGAAGTGCGCATCCAGGCGCTGTTTCGCGACCGTTTCATCGGCGCTGTTCGATCAGGCCATCCCCTGAGCGAGGGCAAGGTGACGCCCGAGCGCTATGCGGCCGGCCGGCACATTAGTGTTTCGCGGCGCGGCCGCGAGAAGGGGCCGATCGACGAAGCGCTGAATGGGTTTGGCTTGCGGCGGACGGTGGTGTGCATGGTCTCGGGCTTTTCGGCGGCACTTGCCATGGCCCGAGCCTCGGACCTGATCGCCAGCGTGCCGGAGCGGCATACGACAGGAGCGCGCGCCGGCATGCACAGTTTTCCCCTGCCGGTCGCCACCTTGGACGTTACCATCTCCATGCTCTGGCATCCGCGCCTCGATGCCGATCCGGCACAACGCTGGTTGCGTGAGTGCGTGCGCGCGGTTTGTTCGAAGCACTGACGATTTCGTGCCAAATCAGCGAGCCATCGCCGTTTCGAGCGCCTTGAAAATCCGCTCGTCCGCGCACTGGGCGACGTTGAAGCGTAGGAAGCGACTGGCGGACTGCGACAGGCTGAACGCATTGCCGGGTGCCAGCACGATGTTGTCGGCCAGGGCGCGGCGGGCGATTTCGGCGGCGTCCACCCCGTCCGGCAGGCCGCACCACAGGAACAGGCCGGCCGGCTGCTCGATCCAGGGCATGATGCCGATCGCTTTCAGCCGGGCGCTGGTTTCAACCATGGCGCGCGCAAGCTTGGTGCGCAGCAGATCCATATGTTTGCGGTAGCTGCCGTCCTTCAGCAGCGTCAGCACAAGTTCGGCCGCCAGCCGTCCGCCCCCGAAAGTCGTGGCGATCTTGAGGTCGGCTAGGCGCTCGATCCAATCTCGGGGCGCGGCGATGAAGCCGCAGCGGACCGACGCCGACAGCGTCTTGGAGAAACTGCCGATCTGGACGACGCGACTGAGGCCATCGAACGCCGACAGCCTTGGGGCTGGGGTGTGCTCGAAATCGGCGAAGATGTCATCCTCGACGATGGTCAGGTCCGACTGATCGGCAAGCTTGAGCAAACGGTGCGCGGTGACCGGAGACAAGATCGCGCCGGTCGGATTGTGGATGGCGGAGTTGGTGATGTAGAGGCGCGGCCGGTGTTCGGCCAGCGCCTGGGCGAACAGTTCGATGTCCGGTCCCGATGGTGTGTAGGGAATGCTGACGACCTTGGCGCGGTGGGCACGCAGCAAAGCGTGGAAATTGAAATAGCAGGGATCGTCGACCAGCACCGTGTCGCCGGGCTCGATCAGGAACCGGCAGAGCAGGTCGATGGCCTGGGTTCCCGATTCCGTCAGCATGATCTGTTCGGGGGAAACTTCGATGCCGTGCCCGGCCATGCGCCGCGCCAGCAATTGCCGCAGCGGCGGCAGCCCGAGCGGCGTGCCGTAATCGGCAAGCGCGACATCGTCGGCTCGCGCGACCGTACGCAGTGCCCGGCGCAGCCCGGTCTGGGGCATCCATGATGCCGGCAGCCAGCCGCAGCCGGGTTTCAGGACCTCCTCGCCAGCCTGCAGCGACTGGCGCGAAACCCAGAGCGGATCGACGGCACGATCGAGCCGGGGGCCGATCTCGGCCAGGGACAGCGGCGCCAGCGAGCCGGCGGCATAAAAACCGGAACCCGGCCGGGAGCGGATCGCGCCTTCGGCGGCGAGCCGCTCATAGGCTTCGACGACGGTGGATTTGGACACCTGCATGGACTTCGCGAAGGCACGGATCGACGGCAATCGGGTTCCCGGTGTCAGGCTGCGCGCTGCGATCCGCTGTCGGATGGTCGCCATGACGCTTTCCACAAGGGTGCGCGCGCTGTCGGGTTCCAAAGTAAGGTCTGTCATCCGTACTGCTCAATCCTCCATTACAGTTTCATCGAATTGTACCCCATTGTCTCTGGCCGCACCATGGGCGTCCGCCCGATAGAGGGTGAAAGCAATGGAGCCTGCGATGGACAAGACGGCGAGCGGTTGGGTGAACGGATTTATCGGCGTGCTGATCTTCAGCGGTTCGTTGCCGGCGACGCGCGTGGCGGTGATGGATCTCGATCCGATATTCCTGACATCGGCCCGCGCGGTCATAGCCGGCCTGCTTGGTCTGGCGCTGCTACTTGCATTCCGCGAGGAACGCCCTGGGCGTCATGACTTGCTGTCGCTCGTCATTGTTGCTCTTGGCGTGGTGGTCGGCTTTCCCTTGCTGACGGCATTGGCGCTGAAGCATGTCACCTCGGCCCACTCCATCATCTTTGTCGGCCTGCTGCCGCTGGCGACTGCGATCTTCGGTGTGTTGCGCGGCGGTGAACGGCCCCGGCCGGCCTTCTGGCTGTTCTCATGCCTCGGCAGTGCGCTGGTGGCGGGTTTTGCACTTGCACAAGGCGTGACGGCTTCGCCGGTCGGCGATGGGCTGATGCTTGCGGCCATCATCGCTTGCGGCCTGGGCTACGCCGAGGGTGCCGCACTGTCGCGCAAGCTCGGCGGCTGGCAAGTGATCTGCTGGGCGCTGGTGCTGTCCCTGCCGATCATGCTGGTGCTGACGTTTGCGACCCTGCCGCCATCCTTCGCCAGCGTCGGCTCCAATGCCTGGATCGGTCTTGGCTATGTCTCGCTGTTCAGCATGCTGATCGGCTTCGTCTTCTGGTATCGCGGCCTGGCGCAAGGCGGTATTGCAGCGGTGGGGCAGTTGCAGCTTCTGCAGCCGTTTTTCGGGCTCGCATTGGCGGCGACGCTGCTGCACGAGCAGGTCAGCCCAAAGATGATCGTCGTCACGCTGGGTGTGGTGACCTGCGTGTTCGGCGCGAAGAAATTCGCCAAGCGGGATTTGCCGCGGCGTGCGACTGCATAGTGATGATGCCGACCCTGACTAGTTTTTCGTATAGTTAGGCCCAACCTGTGTCGGCAGGCCGTCGGCGAGTTTCAACCAAGGGAGTTTCTCCTCAAAAGCGACATGCAGCGTGGGTGCAAATTTTTCCGGCTCCTCCATCCCCGCTGCAAAAAAATGCATGACACCGGACATGTTCGTTGAGCGGAAGGACAGCGGCGAGCCACAGTGATCGCAAAATGTTCTTTCCACACCGGGTGAAGAGTTGAATACCTTCGGTGGCTTGCCCAACCATCGCCAGTGGCCGTCCAAGACGCCAATGTAGGTGGTCATCGGCGCGGAACATTGCCGCCGACAACTTTCACAATGACAGACCACGCATGCTTGCGCCGGCCCATCGACTTCAAAAGCAATAGCGCCGCATAAGCAATGACCACGCATGCAAACTCTCCTTGAGTCACTGACCCAATAAGTTGTACCGAGCGTAGTTGGAGAGTCGCCATGAGATGCGCCGAGCTGGCGCTCAAATGCGACATTATCGATGAAGTACCAGCGGCGCCTTCTTGTCGAGCATGGCCTAGCGGCCATCCGATTGTTGCTTCGCTTTCACCGCCTTTTGGCTCTGAACGAGTTTAAGCTCTAGGTACCCGACTGCGGCACCATCCTTTCGGCGACATACAGCATGTGCATTGAGCTCGGATCGGTCGGCAGCAGGTCAGGGTGAGCGAATTCCCCGCCCTCGATTTTCTTCATCCCCAACCGCTGCATGACGGCTTCGGACCGCGTGTTCGCCAATGCGGTGAATGCGTAGACGCGCGGCGCATCCAGGCTGCCGAATGCATAGTCGAGGGCGGCGCGAGCGGCTTCGGTCGCATAACCCTTGCCCCAATGGTCGCGAGCAAGCCGCCAGCCCACCTCCAGGGCCGGGCCGAAAGGGAAATCGGTCCCGAGGCGGTGCAGGCCGACCGCGCCGAGCAAAGCTCCGTCGCCGATACGCTCGGCGGCCCAGAAAATCGGCTCGCCGACTTCGGAAAGCCGCATCAGTTGTTCGACGATGTCGCTGGTCTCAGAGGCGGTCTTCATGCCGCCGAGGAACTGCATCACCTCCGGATCGGCGTGGATAACGCCCAATAGGGGCTTATCCGCCTCTCGCCAGGCCCTGAGCTTCAACCGGTCTGTCGCGATCATACACTCTCTCCAACAGGATCGGGCTCACCCTCGCTGCCATAATAGCGTTCGGGCTGTGATTGAGTCTCGACCTTAGAACTTCGTCACCACGCCGATGCCGATGCCCTCGAAACCGCCCATCGCCATCAAGGCTGCTGGCGCCTCGTCGAGGCTGATCTTCTTGCCGACCAGCAGTTCGGGCTTGAGCTTGCCGTGGCGGATCATCTCCATCATCGCGGGGTAGCGATAGGCCTGCATGCCGTGACTGCCGAGGATTTCGAGCTCGAAGGCGATCACCTTGTCCATCGGCACTTGCGGGCGGGCGTGCTCGCCCAGCATCAGGCCGACCTGTACGTGACGGCCGCGCCGGCGCAGGTTGGCGATTGAGTTGAAGGACGTCGTGGGGTGGCCGAGTGCGTCCATCGACATGTGGGCACCGCCATTGGTGATCTGCTTGACCGCCTTGACGACGTTCGGCGTCGTGGAGGCGTTGATGGTCGCCACGGCACCGATCTTTTTGGCGAAGTCCAGTTTCTCCTCGGTGAGATCGATAGCGATGACATTGGCGCCCATCGAACTGGCGATCATGATCGCCGACAGGCCGACGCCGCCGCAGCCATGCACCGCCACCCATTCGCCCGGCGTCACCCGGCCCTGGTCGACGATGGCGCGGAACGACGTGACGAAGCGGCAGCCGAGGCTGGCGGCGGTGGCGAATTCCATTTCGTCGGGCAGGCGCACGAGATTGGTGTCGGCATATTCGATGGCGACATATTCGGCGAAGGAGCCCCAGGCGTTGAAGCCCGGCTGCGACTGATGTTCGCAAACCTGGTGATTGCCTGATGTGCATTCGAAGCAGCGGCCGCAACCGACGGCGAACGGCACGGTGACGCGTTCGCCCGCCTTCCAGCGGGTGACGTGCTTGCCGGCGGCGACGACGATTCCCGCCAGTTCGTGGCCCGGTACATGCGGCAGGCGAATATCGGCATCATGGCCCATCCAGCCGTGCCAGTCGCTGCGGCATAGCCCGGTAGCCTCGACCTTGATGACAACGCCATCGGCAGCCGGCTTCGGATCCGGCACGGTCTGGATCGTCGGCGCTTCGCCGAATTTCTCGAAGACGACGGCTTTCATCGCTCACTCCACCCTTGAGACTGCACGGGGAAACGATAGCCGATTCCTTGACCGTTCAAGCGGAAATCGATTCCGCGATGCCAACGGAGGAGGCGAATGGCGGTTCGTCATCTTCCTCCAGCACGTAGAGGCAGCCATACGCCTCGATATCGGTCAGCGCCTTTGCCTCGTCGGCATCGGTGGCTTCTCTATTCGGCATCGATCTGGTTCTGTGGCGCGGCTTTCTGGAAGGCGGCTAGCGCCATGCAGGCGGCGTTGATGCGCGCGATTGTCGGGTAGGGCGTCATATCGACGCCAAAGCGGGCGTTGCTGGTGACTTGCGCGGCAAGGCAGATGTCGGCCAGCCCCGGCGTGTCGCCGTGACAGAATGCGCCGGTTTCGGGCGAAGCCGTCAGCAATTGCTCGATCGGCGCAAAACCCTCATTGACCCAATGCCGGAACCAGTTGGCGACATCCTGGTCGCCGGCGCCGAACAGCGTGCGCAGCGAGGTCAGCACGCGCAGATTGTTCACCGGGTGGATGTCGCAGGCGATGATCTGCGCCAGCATTCTCACCCGTGCCCGGCTGGGCGGGTCTTTCGGCAATAGCGGGGGTTCAGGTATGGTCTCGTCGAGAAATTCGATGATCGCCAGCGATTGCGTCAGGAGCATGCCGTCGCTCCAGATCAGCGCCGGCACCAGCCCCTGCGGATTGACCGCGAGATAGGATGGTTCCAGATGCTCGCTATGGCGCAGATGATGCGGGACATAATTGTAGCTCAGCCCCTTCATCTCCAGGGCGATCCGCACCCGGTGCGAGGTGGAGGAGCGGAAGTAGTTGTGCAGGACAATCTTGCTCATGACTTCGGCTGGCCGATGGTCACTTCGATCGTGCCGATGCCGTCGACGCCGCCTGATATCGTTTCACCCGGCTTGACCGCGCCGACACCGGCCGGCGTGCCGGTGAAGATCAGGTCCCCGGCCTGCAATTCCACGCCTTCGCTGCAGATCGAGACGATATCGGCGATCGGCCAAATCAGCTCGGCGAGGTCCGCATCTTGTTTCACCGCGCCGTCGATGGCGAGCCAGATACGGCCCTTCGCCGGGTGCCCGGATTTCCGCGCGGCAACCAGCGGGCCGCAAGGCGCGGAACGGTCGAACGCCTTCGACCAGTCCCAGGGCCGCGCCGCCTTCTTGGCGGCATCCTGCAGATCGCGGCGGGTGAGGTCGATGCCGACGCCATAGCCCCAGACATGGTCCAGCGCCTTGTCGCGGGAAATGCGAAAGCCCGATATACCGATCGCCACCACCAGCTCGATCTCGAAGTGGAGATTTTCGGTCAGCGGTGGATAGGGGATATGAGTGCCGGAATCGACCACCGCGTCGGCCGGCTTGGTGAAGAAGAAAGGCGGATCGCGCTCGTCATTGCCGAATTCGCGCGCATGCGCCGCATAATTGCGGCCGACGCAGAAGATGCGCCGCACGGCAAAGCGTTCGCCGGAACCCGCAATGGCGACAGAAGGCGTTGGCGGGACGGGAAGGACAAAGGCGGTCATGGCGATCTCTGCGTATGATGGCGATACATTCGGCCGATTTCGGGGGTCGGGCAAGGCGTCGCCTTTCATAAAGCATGGGCTTTGCCGCGGCTGGATGAGGAATTCAGGCTTCCGATCATTTTTGCAGCGATGAATCCCGTCAACAGGCGATAGACTATTTGCCAATAATCCGGCCATGGTCAGGAGACTATGGTGTGCCCGGTAAACCGGAACGAGCCTTATGACCCCTCCCACCGATCGTGCCCGGTTTCTTATCGTCGACGACCATCCGCTGTTTCGCGAGGCGCTGCACAGCGCCGTCCAAATGGCTTATCCCGAGGTCGACACGGTCGAAGCGCGATCGATCACCGAGGCGCTGGATCTGCTGGCCGATGCAAAGCCTTTCGACCTGGCGCTCCTCGACCTCAGCATGCCCGACGTGCACGGCTTCGACGGGCTGCTGCAGCTCAGGACCCGCTATCCGCGCCTGCCGGTGGTTATCGTCTCGGGCTACGAGGAGCCGAGGATCATTTCCGAGGCCTTGTCCTATGGCGCCGCCGGCTTCATCCCGAAATCGGCGCGCAAGAGCGATCTGGCCGCGGCAATTCGCTCGGTGATGGACGGCGCGATCTATGTGCCGGAAACCTATGAGGGCCTGCCGCCGGGCGCCGACAGTACCGATCGCGCCGACATGCTCCAGCGCCTCTCCAAGCTGACGCCGCAGCAATTGCGCGTGCTGCAGATGCTGCGCCAGGGCCTGCTCAACAAGCAGATCGCCTACGAGCTGCAGGTCGGCGAGACCACGGTGAAGGCGCATGTCTCCGAGATCCTGCGCAAGCTCAACGTCTACAGCCGCACGCAAGCGGTGATCGAGGTGTCGAAGCTGGACGGTGCCGAGCTGTTTCGCGATCAGGCCGGTTTTTGAGCCATTAGTCCTCCGCTGGGGACTCTAGGCCAGCAAATGCGCCAGCAGCGCGCGCAGTTGCGCCGGCTTCAACGGCTTGCGCATCAGTTCGATGCCGCCGGCACGCGCTGCCTTGGCCACGGCTTCGGAACTGTCGGCGGTGACGATCAGCGCCGGCACGGCGCGGCCGAGATAGTCGCGGACTTCCGATATGGTGGCGGTGCCGAGGTCGCCGCCGTCGAGATGCTGGTCGGCGATGACGATGTCGGGCACCCAATCGGTATCGCCGAGCAGGTCCAGCGCATCGTCGGTCGAGGTCGCGGCCCGCACCAGGCACTGCCAGCGCTCAAGCAGGAAGGTCATGGCCTCCAGCACCTCGGCATCGTTCTCGACCAGCAGCACCTTGGTGCCGAACAGGCCGTAGCCGCGCGGTCGTTCCAGGCTGGCGGCGCTGGCGATGGCATCGGCCGGCGCGCCGAGGCCGACGGGGACATCGATGTGGAAGATGGTACCACGGCCAACCTTGGATGAAAACGTCACGGGGTGGCCGAGCGCGCCGGCCATGCGGCGCACGATGGCGAGCCCGAGCCCAAGCCCGCCACCATCGAGTTCGGCGTTGGCCGGCGAGGTGCCGCGATGGAACTCCTCGAACACCGCTTCGCGCTGGTCCTCGGGAATGCCGCAGCCCGTGTCGGCGACATCGATGCGGATGGTGTCGCCGCGATGGCGTGTGCCGACGAGCACGCCACCCGAACGGGTATAGCCCAGCGCGTTGGAGAGGATGTTCTGCAGGATGCGGCGCAGCAAGGTCCTGTCCGAGCGGACCACCGCATTGACCGGCCGGAATTTCAGCGACAGCGCCTTCAACTCCGCCACCGGCTGGAAATCCGAGCGCAGCGACGAGAACAACGCCTCCAGGCTGACATCGCCGATGTCGGGCTGGACCACGCCGGCGTCAAGCTTGGAAATGTCGAGCAAGGTGCGCAGCAGGTCTTCCATCGTCTCCAGCGAGCGCTCGACCTGCCGAACCAGTTTTTTTCCCTCTTCGCTGGTCTGCACCTCGGCGAGCGCCGAGACGGAGAGGTGGGCGGCGTTCAGCGGCTGCAGCACGTCGTGGCTGGCGGCGGCGAGGAACCTTGTCTTGGACAGGTTCGCCAGCTCGGCACTCTCCTTGGCGGCGCTGAGGTCGATGTTCGACTGTTCCAGCCTGCGCAAGGTCGAATGCAGTTCCTCGGTGCGCGTGCGCACCCGGTTTTCCAGCGAGATCGCGGTCTGGAACAACGAAAAGGCATTGCCCTGCTGGTCCATCGAGCGCTCGACGCGGCTGACCAGGGCGGCGTTGATCTTCTTCAGCCTGTCGAGATCGGTTATGTCCCTGAGCGGCATTTTGTTGAGCCTATTCAGCCGCTTGCCGGTCACCGAAGGCGATGCCGGTGAAAGTCTGGTTCAGGTGCATCGACCGATATTGCTCGCCATAGGTGCCGAAGCCGATGACATTGTTGACCCTGTAGAGCTCCGAAATGTCGCGAAAGACCTGCCGGTTGCGCGCATCCAACCGGCGCAGCACGCAGTCGAAGCCAAGAATCATATCGATACCGCCCAGCCTTTCCTCGATCTCGCGCAATGCCGCTCGTGTCGCTTCCACCATGTCCTTGGGCTGGGCGATCGACAGCACGACACCGTCGTCGATGGCGCAGAAGAACGACAGCGAGCCATCCGCGTGCATCTTCTGGATCGAGCGGCAGTAATATTCTCCGCCCACCTTCACCACCACGGGATGCGAGGCGAAGCTCAGCGGCGTCAGGGTCTGCGGGAGGATGCCGACGGAAGCGGCATATTCCTCCGCCGCATTGGCGGCGTTGAACTCCCGCACGATGCGATGATCCGGATCGGACGCGGTCACCACCAGCTTTTCGTCGGTGGGAACGAAGTTGTCGGTCTTGAAGACGTGGAACGGAATTTCCGTGGCGATCAGCACGATGATGGCGCTGTCCGAAGTGACGGCGCCGTTCGAGATCAGACGCGTCGTCTCGAATTTCAAATCGTCACCGGCCGAGCCGCCGAGCAGCGGTATGTCGTCAAGACCCCAGTGGATGGCCGAACTCACCGCTTCCTCGGCATAGGACAGCCCGTCGATGAAGCAGAGCGCGAAGGTGTTCCTGGTCTGCTCGCCGCCGGGCCGGGCGCGCAGCGTGCGCCGCAGGGCCTCGACCTCTTCGGTGATCCTGTCCATGCCCGACGTCGACAAATTGTCGACCATGGTGCTGACCGCCGTGAAGGACGCCGAGGGCAGCAGCATCGCCAGCATATGGCCTTCCTCGAGCCCCTGCGGCGTGATCTCGCCGGCGGTGGAACAGCCGGCATGGTGGAGCCCCGGCGCGCACGTCGCGAGCGCCTGCGAGAGGGTGCTTGCCTCGACGAGGCTTTGGGAAAAGAACACGAGGGCAAAGCCGGCATCGATGGCAGCGGCCTCGGCGGCTACCGCGCGTGCGAAGACGTCCGGGTCGGGCTCGTCCGTGGTCAGCGCCGACAACCCGCATGCGTAGCGCGTCAGTGAACTGGTCAGCGGCGTTCTCCCGCATTTCCTCCGACGCCTTCTTGTGCGCGGCTTTTCAAGTGCTTCTGGCGCGCGGGCGACGAAGGCATTCTTGCCGCCAGGA
Organism: Mesorhizobium sp. B2-5-13; assembly: GCF_006440535.1. Classification (NCBI taxonomy): domain Bacteria; kingdom Pseudomonadati; phylum Pseudomonadota; class Alphaproteobacteria; order Hyphomicrobiales; family Phyllobacteriaceae; genus Mesorhizobium; species Mesorhizobium sp. B2-5-13. The sequence goes on from NZ_VFUI01000016.1 coordinate 66,930, forward strand.
GGCGTTTTGGCAATGGGGCCGGAAAAATGCACTTTGGGCCCTTGGCCATGGCCGAAAGTACAATAATCCGACTTTTCCCTCGTGTTGTTTTTTGTGCGTTGTGCGGTGTACGACTAACGCATGGCCGAAGTGCCAGCGGCGCGTCGGCAACCTGATGACCAAGGTTGACACCCAGGGAGGGGCTATGTCGGACGTTTCGTTGATGGTGAACGGCAAGCGGATCGGCGGTGCCGTCGAGGATCGAACGCTGCTCGTCCATTTCCTGCGGGAGAATCTCGGCTTGACCGGCACCCATATCGGTTGCGACACCTCGCAGTGCGGAGCCTGCGTCGTGCATGTCGACGGCAAGGCGGTCAAGTCCTGCACCATGCTCGCGGTCCAGGCGTCCGGATCGACCGTGGTTACGATCGAAGGCCTCGCCGACGGCGCCGACCTGCATCCAGTGCAGGCGGCCTTCAAGGAACATCATGGTTTGCAATGCGGCTTCTGCACGCCAGGCATGATCATGGCCGCAATCGACATGATCAACCGTCATCCCGAAGGCCTCGACGAGGCCACGGTTCGTGCAGAACTCGAAGGCAATATCTGCCGCTGCACCGGCTACCACAACATCGTGAAGGCGATCCTCGCCGCATCGAAGACGATGTCGAAGGGGTCCAAGGACAAGGCGAAACAGGCGGCGTGAGAGAAGAGCGAGTAGTGAGTAGTCAGTAGTCGGTCTGAACCGGCGGCTATACTTACTGCTCACTGCTTCCTATTCACTTTTCGGGAGGAATCTCTGCATGGGCATCGAAGGTGTTGGCGCTCGGGTCGCGCGCAAGGAAGACAAAAGGTTCATCACCGGCGCCGGCCGCTATGTCGACGACATGGTGGTGCCTGGCATGAAGCATGCAGCCTTCGTGCGCAGCCCGCACGCGCATGCGCAGATCAAGAAGATCGACGTGAAAACGGCTCAAGGCATGCCGGGCGTCATTGGCGTGCTGACCGGCAAGGAGCTCAAGGCCGATGGTATCGGCAACCTCATCTGCGGCTGGATGATCCATTCCAAGGACGGTTCGCCCATGAAGATGGGCGCATGGTCGCCGCTGGCCGTCGACAAGGTCCGTTATGTCGGCGATGCGGTCGTGGTGGTGGTGGCCGAAACCAAGGGCCAGGCACGCGATGCGGCCGAGGCGGTCGACATCACCTACAAGGAACTGAAGGCCGTCGTCGACGCGACCAAGGCGTTCGAAAAGGGCGCGCCGCAAGTCCATGCCGAGGCCGAGAACAACCTGATCTTCGACTGGGAGATCGGCGATGCCAAGGCGACCGATACCGCCATCAAGGCGGCAGCGCATGTCACCCGCATGAAGATCGTCAATAACCGGCTGGTGCCGAACGCGATGGAGCCGCGCGCGGCTCTTGGCCATTACGACAAGGCCGAGGATCATTACACCTGCTGGACGACATCGCAGAACCCGCATGTCGCGCGGCTGGTGATGAGCGCCTTCTACAATGTCGCACCCGAAAACAAGCTGCGCGTGATCGCGCCGGATGTCGGCGGCGGCTTCGGCTCCAAGATCTATATCTACCCGGAAGAGATCGTCTGCCTGTGGGCCTCGAAGAAGACCGGCGTGCCGGTCAAATGGGTCGCCGATCGCACCGAAAGCTTCCTCACCGACGCGCATGGCCGCGACCACGTCTCGACCGTGGAAATGGCTTTCGACAAGAACAACAGGATCACCGGGCTGAAGGTGGACACCATCGCCAATCTCGGCGCCTACATGTCGCTGTTCTCGTCCTGTGTGCCGACCTATCTCTACGCGACACTGCTGTCAGGGCAGTACGACATCCCGGCCATTCACGCCAATGTACGCACAGTCTACACCAACACGGCACCTGTCGATGCCTATCGCGGGGCAGGGCGGCCAGAAGCCACCTATCTTCTGGAGCGCACCATGGAAGCCGCTGCACGCGAGCTCGGCGTGTCTCCGGCCGAGCTGCGGCGCCTGAACTTCATCACGACCTTCCCGCACCAGACACCGGTGATCATGAACTATGACGCCGGCGATTATGCGACCTCGCTGGACGCGGCCATGAAGACCGCCGATTATGCAGGCTTTGCCAGGCGCAAGGCGGACGCGGCCAAAAAGGGCAAGCTGCGCGGCATCGGCATGAGCTGTTACATCGAGGCTTGTGGCATCGCCCCGTCGGCTGCGGTCGGCTCGCTTGGCGCCGGCGTCGGCCTGTGGGAATCGGCTGAGGTAAGGGTCAATGCCGTCGGTACTATCGAGGTGCTGACGGGCTCGCACAGCCATGGCCAGGGGCACGAAACGACCTTCGCGCAACTGGTCAACCAGCGTTTTGGGGTGCCGATCGATTCGGTGTCGATCGTCCACGGCGACACCGACAAGGTGCAGATGGGCATGGGCACTTACGGGTCGCGCTCGGGCGCGGTCGGCATGTCGGCGATTGCCAAGGCGCTCGACAAGGTCGAGGCCAAGGCCAAGAAGATCGCCGCGCACCTGCTCGAAGCCGACGAGGGCGACATCGTCATCGAGAATGGCGAAGTCAAGGTCGCCGGTACCGACAAGAGCCTGCCGTGGTTCCAGGTGGCTTTGGCCGCCTATACCGCGCACAATTTGCCGGCCGGCATGGAACCAGGACTGAAGGAAACGGCGTTCTACGATCCGGCGAACTTCACCTTCCCGGCGGGCTGCTACATCTGCGAGGTTGAGATCGATCCGGAAACCGGAACGACCGAGATCGTCCAGTTCGTGGCGGCGGACGATTTCGGCAACATCATCAATCCGATGATCGTCGAAGGGCAGGTGCATGGCGGTATCGCCCAGGGCGTTGGCCAGGCGCTGCTGGAAGGCGCTCACTACGACGCCAGCGGGCAACTGCTGACGGCGAGCTACATGGACTACACCATGCCGCGTGCCGGCGACCTGCCGTCGTTCAAGGTCTCGACATCGAACACGCCATGTCCGAGCAATCCGCTCGGCATCAAGGGCTGCGGCGAGGCCGGCGCCATCGGTTCGCCGCCGGCGGTGATCAATGCCATCACCGACGCCATCGGCATCGCCGATATCGCCATGCCGGCCACACCGTCGACCGTGTGGGCCGCGATCCGCGCGGCGAATGAGTGAGTAGGGAGTAGTGAGTAGCGAAAAAGGGCACCGTATCCAGATCCGGCGGCAGCCAGTCTCTACCTACTACTGACTACCACTACTGCCTAACCACTTAGGGGGAGGATCCCATGTACGCAGTCAACTATCACCGTGCCGCCTCGGTCACTGAAGCCGCCAAGCTCGTAAAAAACGGCGACGCCAAGCTGCTGTCGGGCGGCATGACCTTGATCCCCGCCATGAAGACGCGGCTGGCGGCCCCTTCCGACGTGGTCGACCTGTCACGCATCAAGGACCTGCAGGGCGTCAAGGTGTCAGGCAAGACGGTCACGATCGGCGCCGCCGCCACGCATTTCGACGTCGCCAATGACGAGAAGCTGCGCAAGGCCTGCCCGGCGCTTGCCCATCTGGCGTCGCTGATCGGCGATCCGGCGGTACGCCACAAGGGCACGATTGGCGGTTCGATCGCCAACAACGATCCGGCGGCGGATTATCCGGCCGCACTTCTGGCGCTGGGCGCCACCATCATCACCAACAAGCGCGACATATCAGCCGACAAGTTCTTCAAGGGGCTGTTCGAGACGGCCTTGAAGGATGGCGAGATCGTCACGGCGGTCTCCTTCACGGCGCCGGCAAAGGCTGCGTACGAAAAATTCCGCAACCCGGCCTCGCGCTACGCGATCGTCGGCGTGTTCGTGGCCAAGGGCAAGGATGGCGTCAGCGTTGCCGTCACCGGCGCCGGCGATGACGGCGTCTTCCGCTCGAAGGAGATCGAGGCGGCACTTGCCAAGAGCTTCGATGCCACTTCGCTCAATGGCGTGAAAGTGCCGGCGAAAAACCTGATGAGCGACATCCACGCCTCCGCCGACTACCGCGCCAACCTGATCGCGGTCATGGCCAAGCGCGCGGTGGCGGCAGCCAACGCCTGACACAAGATCGATTGCGGACAAGGAAAGGGCTGTCACGGCCCCTTTTTCGTTCCTGGCGCCTGTAGCTGCCCGGTTCCCGGCCGCCGCATTCCCATGTTTGGTTGAAACGATTCTGACCCATGCCTGCCCGGGAATGCACCGGCGCCAATCTCGCACTTGCACAAACTTATATTGCACTGCAGTATGGGGCGGGCGGAGAATGCGAGCCGGGTTCGGAATGCGTGCAGCCGTGCCCTTTCGCATATCAATGCGAAGGGATCGGCATGTCCGAAATTTCCGCGACCCATTTGGTTCCGTCCCAAACGATCGTCGACCGATCGGCCAGGACAAGGCTTGCCTATCTCGACGGCTGGCGCGGTCTGTCGATCGCCCTGGTGCTGATTGGGCATTTTTTTCCCGTTCCCGGAATCAATCTGGGCGTGCTGGGCGTCGAATTCTTCTTCGTGCTCAGCGGCCGGCTGATGGCCGAAATCCTGTTCATCGAACGCTATCCGCTGAAGAAATTCTTCAAACGCCGCTTCTCGCGAATCTATCCGGCGCTTCTGGTCTTTGTCGTCGTCGCCATGATCGCGCTCTCAGGCACGTTCATCGTCTTCAAATGGAAGGCGGCCCTGACGGCGCTGACATTCACCTACAACTATGCCGGAATTCTCCTGAACCGGGCCGGCGCACTCGACCACATCTGGTCGCTCTGTATCGAAGAGCATGCCTACATCATCCTGGCAGCGATCGGCGCAATCGTTGCCAGCCGCAGCCGTGTCGTCCCGCTGCTGCTGGTCCTGGCCTTGCTGGCCATGGCCAATGGCGCGGTTTCCTACTGGTTCCTGCACATGGATTATGAAGCCACGTACTGGCGCACCGATGTGCACATCGCCTCGATCCTGCTGTCGGCCGCGGTCTGCCTGCTCAAGGCCGACGGCAAGCTGCCGGCCTTGTTGAAGGGGCCCTATGTCGCCGTTGCGGCGACCGTTGGCGCGGTTTTCCTGTTCATGGATTCAGTACCGACACCGATCCACTACCTGGTCGCGGTGCCATTGCTGGCGACTGCTATCAATGCGCTGGATTTCAGCACGCGGTTCTTGTCCGGATGGCTGTCATCCCTGCCGATGACGACACTGGGTCTGTGGTCGTATTCGCTCTATCTGTGGCAGCAGCCCTTCTACAAATTCGTCTACGAGCAGGGCAGCAATCCATGGCCGATGCTGGCCGGGGTTTTCGTCTGCGCGCTCTGCAGCTACTATCTCATCGAGCGCCCAGCGCGCGAATGGCTCAACCGCAATTGGTGAATGAGCGCCGAGCGCCATCGGATCAGGCGGCGATCTGCCTGATATAATAGCGCACCGCCTTCTTGCCGCCATGGATCACCGCGTCGCCGACTTCGGCGAAGCCGAGAGCGGCGTGGAAGGCATCCGAGGCTGGGTTGGGCGGGTCGGTGTTGACCTCGCAGGTGACCAGTGTGTGGCCGGCGCTCCCCGCCTGGTCGAACAGGTCCCGATAGAGCCGGCGAGCATGGCCGCGGCCTCTTGCGTGCGCCGCCACGACGACGCGGTCGACATAGATGAAGCGTTCGTAGCGCTCGCGGAACCAGACGAAGTTCGGACTGTCGTAATTCGCATCCTGGTCGAAGGTCATGATGAAGGCTTCGAGATCGCCGATGCGGCGGGCATAGAAGGACTCGCCGAGCAGGAAGGACAGCCGTTCGGCTTCGAGCCACGACAATTCGGCGGCGTGCTCGTTGTTGAGCGCCAGTATGGCGGCTTCGTCGTCCTGCGCTATGCGGTCTATGGGAGAGGTCATGCCTTGGCCGCCGCGATTGTCGCCGCCACCAGCGGTGTGTCGGTCAGTGTGTTGCGATACTCGCGGTCGAGATCGGAGCCGCCCATGCCGACCTTCGGATTGCGGTAGCGCATGGCGCTCGGCACGTCCTTGAGGGCGGCGAAGTGCATTTCGGCCAGGCCGGTCCTTGCGCGCACCTCGGCAATGTTGCCGAGATCGAGCCCGCCGCAGCCGAGAATGATGATCCGGTCGCCGGCCTGACGCACCAGCTCTTCCAGCAACGGCAAGCCCTCGATCGCCGTGTCGCGCTGACCGCTGGTCAGCACGCGGCCGACCTTGCAGCGGATCAGCGCTTCCAGTGCCTCGGCCGGATCGCGCGTCATGTCGAAGGCGCGGTGGCAGGTGACGTTCAAGGGCCCTGCGGCCTCGGTCAGTTCGCCCATTCGCTTCTCATCGATGGTGCCGTCGGCGTTCAGGCAGCCGAACACCACGCCGGGCACACCGAGCTCGCGGAGCGCGGTGACGTCGGCCAGCATCGAGCGGTATTCAGTCTCGCTGTAGAGAAAATCACCGCCGCGTGGCCGCACCATGACGTGGAACGGGACGGTCGCCTGGTCGAGCGCGGCGTGCACAGTGCCAAGGCTCGGCGTGATGCCGCCCTCGACCAGACTGGCGCAGAGTTCGACCCGGTCGGCGCCTGCGGCCTGCGCGGCGAGCAGGCCATCGATGCCTTCGACACAGATTTCGATCAGCGGCGGGCGAGTTTCCATGGTCAAGGGGCAATCCAGTTCATGATGTCGTGGAGAGCCCTAGCACCAGGACGGCTGACGCGAAAGCGCGAACCCTATGCCGCCATTTGGACCAGATGGCAGATTCCTTACTTGACAATCGCATAACTGCATGGTTATGAGTAATGTATAGCTGATGGGTTATTGATTGCGCGTGCGTGGCACGATGACAACAACGAAAGGAGCAAGGCATGACGGAAACCAAATCGATTGTCGTCGAAAGGCTGGTTCCATATTCGGCGGAAAAGATATGGCGGGCACTGACCGTGCCAGCGCTCGTCGGCGAATGGCTCATGCAGAATGACTTCGCTGCGCAAGAGGGGCATCGCTTCACACTGCGTGCCACACCAATTCCCGGATGGTCCGGCGTGACGAACTGCGTGGTGCTGAAAGTCGAGGCGCCGCGGCTGCTGGCCTACAGTTGGGGCGATGGGACGGAATCGGACAGCGGGTTGAAAACCGTGGTGACCTGGTCACTGACGCCCGAGGGTGTGGCGACCCGGGTGCGAATGGAGCAGTCGGGATTCCGGCCGGCCGACGAGCGTGGCTATATCGGCATGGGAAGTGGCTGGCCGCGCATTCTCGAACGGCTCGAACAGGTTACCGCAACGCAGGCCTGATACGCGGCAGGCAGCCAACAGTTTTATCAAGTTCGAATCCTGGATGCGAGGCGTCCGGGCCGGGAAAACACGCCCGGAGAAACAATTCAAAAGGAGAAGGATCATGCAAGCAAGGATCAAGAACCCGGTGATGCTCATCCCCGGTTCGGTGCAGGCGCTGCTGGCGCTGGACAAGTCGACCGAGGCGGCCGACGTGCCCTATGTGACGCGCAAGCTCATTCATCTGCGCGCCAGCCAGATCAATAATTGCAGCGTCTGCGTCGACATGCATGCGCGCGAATTGAAGAAGGCCGGAGAAAAGGACGAGCGCATCTTTGCGCTGGCGGCCTGGCGGGAGACGCCGTATTTCACCGACGCCGAGCGCGCGGCATTGGCGCTGGCAGAAGCCGGCACCAGGCTCGCCGACCGGCCGGACGCAGTGCCGGACGATGTCTGGGACGAAGTGGCGCGGCATTATGACGAGAAGGCGCTTGCCGCACTGGTCATCCAGATCGCCCTGATCAACGCCTTCAATAGGCTGAACGCAACGACCCGGCAGCCGGTCGGCGCCTGGGGCTAGGCGCCTGGTTCGAATGATCCGCGAGGCGAGGGCGGGCGGGGCTTTGCCTTCCCGCCCTCGGGCGCGGGCATAGTCTTGGTGGCTACTGGCGCAATTCCGTGTTCTTGGCGCCTTCCTCGACCTGATCGATCACCAGGAGCTTGACCGGCCCGTCACCAATATTGGTGGCCTGATGCCATTGGCCGATCATCTCGATGATGAAATCACCTGTCTTGTAGACGTTGCTGTTGCCGGTCTCGACGTTGGTGACCTTCAGTGTTCCGGCCTCGACATAGGCGTAGCGCGGGAAGGGATGGCGATGGACCGGCAAGGTCGCGCCGGGCCTGATGTCATAGGTCGAGACCAGCACCTGCACGTTCTTCTGCGGCAGCGTGATCGGCTGACCTGATGCAGTGGTCGTGCGTGATGCGAGTGGCGTCACGACGACGGGGGTTCCGCTGCTGTCCAATGCCAGGGCACAATTTGCATAAAGTGCGGCCGCGGTCAGCAGTACCGCTATCAGGACTTTCCGCATGATTCCTCCACTGCCGCAGCATTGCTCGGGAGACTTCCCATGCGCAAGCCTGCCGGTGAGACCGTCGGAATGGCTCGACCCATTGCCACCTGGCACCGAGTGAGAAAGCCATGCTGTCGCACGTCTCGGTGGTAGGCAGAAGGCACACCGCCGAACACACCTTACAGAGTCCGCGGTATTAAGCCGAACTTAGCAACTGGTTCTCATAGTCTCTCGACCTTCGCTGACGGAATCCCGATGAGCAGAATTGATATACTTGTTCCCGATGACAACGTGTGTTCGGTGCACATGCTTGTCGCCAAGCGGCTGGCCGAGAAAGGTCATGACGTTGCGCTGGTCGGCGTTGCGGCGCCCGGGGTACAATGGCCGCTTGGCTATATTCTGCGCCTTGAGCGCAAGGCAGTGCAGATTCGGGGCCATGACCTTCTTGAACCTGTCGAGGGCGTGGAACTGTCTCGGTCCCGGCCTGACGCTGAACTGCGTATCGATCTGACCGGCGTCATGCTGCCTATTGCCTCTCCCGGCCTTCGCCCGGGCTTCGCGGGCTCCGCGTCAATTGCAAAAGCAGCCCGGGTGTTGATGGCCGGCGGCCTTCCCGATATCGAAATCATTCTGGATGGTGAACGCATCGCGCGCGCGGCCCCCATGGTCGACAGCCGGCTTTCGATCCTTCGCGGGCTCAATGACATTCTGGCGCGCATGTGCACACTGCTGGTGGATACGACGGATCATTTCCTCAAGGGCCACAAGGCCCGATCCGAACCGACAGGGCGCGCGCATCAGTGTCCAACCAATGGACAGCTGATCGGTACCTACCTTCTTTCAACCATACCCCGGCAAACAGCAGGGGCGGCCAAGCGCTTGGGGTTCCGCCTCAATCGTTGGCGGGTGAGCTACCGGTTTCACAATGGCCAGACCGTCGCGGCCACGGGTCTCCTGGCCGGAGAACCCTGGATCGATCTGCCCGATGATGGCGATCGTTTCTATGCTGATCCGTTTCCGTTCGAATGGCAGGGGCGATATTTCATATTCATTGAAGACTTTTGCCATGCCAGTACCAAAGCGGTGATTTCCGTGACCGAGGTCTTCCGGGACGGCGCTCCAACCGTGCCGCGTGTGGTGATCGAGGAACCCTATCATCTGTCCTATCCGCAAGTGTTCAGTCATGGCGGCCAGATCTGGATGCTTCCCGAGGGCGGTTCGGGTGGAGATCTGGTTCTATACCGGGCTGAGTCGTTCCCGGACCGGTGGGTTCGGCATTCGGTCCTGATTCCGGATCGCGAACTTTTCGATGCGACCTTGCTGGAGCATGGCGGCAAGTTTTGGCTGTTCGCGACCGAACGCGACGGCTACGGCAGCGCCTCGGACACCCTCGTGGTCTATTATGCGCAGGCCCTGGAGGGACCATGGTTCCCGCACCGGAGCAATCCGGTGAGAATCGATCGCGCCGCAGCCCGGCCCGGAGGCTGTTTTGTGCGGATGGGCGATCGCATCATATTGCCATTGCAGAACGGCACGGACAATTATGGCGGCGGGCTCGGACTTGCCGACCTTGTCGAGTTGGACGAGACGAAGGTGCGTTTGACCTTACCAGTGCCCATTCTTGCGTCGGCAAAGAGACCTTATCCGATGATCCATACTCTCAACAGCAGCGATCATCTTGAAGTCATCGACTGTCGTGCACCCGCGCCCAGGTCGGCGCTTCGAAGGGTTGTGTGACCTTTTGGATCGAATACGGGTCCTCTGTGTCGTTCCACGGGGCCTGAAAGGCCGTGGCGGGATCGAGACGCTGTTTTCTCACGTTGATGAACAGCTTCGTTCGACAGCTGGCAGTGCGATCGAGATGGATTTCCTGGCCTCGCGTGGCGACGCGTCCAGTGTCGGTTGGCTGGCACATTTCCCGTTCGCATTGATCCGCTATGGCTGGCTGCTGGCAACCCGCCGATATGACATCGTCCACCTCAACACCGCGACGAATGCATCGTCGTGGAGGAAATGGGTCATGCAGTCCATGGCGCGATTGGCCGGCGCGGCCACGGTCGTCCACTTTCATGGCTCGGCCTTTCCCAAGCCCGGAGATGCGCAACGCGGCTGGGTCCGTGTCTTGCGCCTTGTCTTTGAGCGAGCCGACGCCATCATCGTGCTTGGCGATTACTGGCGAGACTTCGTCGCTCGCTTTTATCACATGCCGCCGGATCGCTTCGATGTCGTGTCCAATGGCGTCGCCGACTTCGCTTTTGATGCACCGCAACCGCGCGAGGAGAATGCGCCCGTTCGACTGTTGTTTGCCGGCAACCTCACCGAGGCCAAAGGCGCCGGGGTATTGCTTCAGGCACTTGCGCTGCTGCCGAAGGATCTGCCGCGATGGCGCGCGACCTTCGCGGGTGCCGGCGATGTCGCCGCCTTCCGCGACCGCGCCATAAGTTCAGGGCTTTTCGGCCAGGTGGAATTCACCGGCTGGCTGGCGCTCGAGACGATCCTGCCGCTCTATCGGCAGGCCGATATCGTCGTCCTGCCGTCACGCAATGAGGTCTTGCCGGTTTGCCTGCTGGAGGGTGCGTGTGCGGGCGCAGCCCTGGTCGCGACATCGGTCGGCTCGGTGCCCGATGTATTGAGGGAAGGTCGGAACGGTCTAAGCGTGAAGCCGGACGATGCGGAAGAGCTCGCGCATGCCCTTGCGCAATTGATTGAAAACGGCGCGCGCCGCGAAGCGTTTCGAACCGCGTCGCGCGATATCTATAACGCGCGTTTCCGCCTCGAAACCATGATCGAAGGTCTTCAGGGAGCCTATCGGAAGGCGCTGGCGACCCGTCGCTGAGCGGCTTGCGGCTGTTCAGCATCGAGCGTCGGCCGGAACACCCGGAAGAACTGCTCCAGATTGGCAAGCGCCCACAGTATCTTCTCGTGATTGTGAGCGCCACCCAGGTGCTCGCTCATCAGTCGATCTATCTCGCGCGCATTGCAGACATTGCGCACTGTGGCGCTGTCACTCTGCAGCAGATCTCGAAGCTGATCCGACATGCCGGTACGGAACCATTGCTCGACAGGTACCCGGAAGCCGACCTTCTTGCGCTCCAGGATCTGGCGGGGAAGCAATTGCGCTGCAAGCGATCGCAGCACGCGCTTGCCCTTTGGCGCGCCGGTCAGGAAAGCATCGGGAAATTGGGCGACGAGTTCGGCCAGGCCGACATCCATGAATGGCATGCGTCCTTCGATCGACCCCGCCATCATCATGCGATCGCCGCGCTCGAGAAGATTGTCCGGCAGCCATGACGTCTGATCGAAATGCAGCATGCGTTTGAGCGGGCTGATTTCGCCATCGGTCGTGAACGGCAGCGGATCGAGATCGCGCGATTGGGGCGGACCGGAATAGAGCGCCTCGGCTTGTCCGCCGTCTGCTCCGCCGAACCAGGCCACCATACGGGCCTGTGCATCGCGAATGCCGGCGACGCCGGCCAAGATCTTCAGTCGCCGCGCCGCATAGGGCAGGGCGCGTGCGCCAGGACCCACAAGGGCTTCGTGCAAGCCGCCCGGCACCAGACTCTGGTACATGGAAACCCACGGCTCGGCGCGATGCTTGGGATAGCCTCCCAAGAGCTCGTCGGCGCCTTCGCCGGTAAGCACCATCTTGACGGTGCGGCTCGCCAGCCGTGACAAAAGCAGAACCGGCAGGTCCGACGGCTCGGATACCGGCGCGCCCCGCCGCAGCACCGCCTCCTCCCACACCGACGTGAACGCATCCATGTTCACGACGAGCTCACTGTGGTAGCTGCCGAAGGTGTCGGCGACTTGCCTGGCATAGGGCAATTCGGAGGAGCCGGGCACATCGAACCCTACTGAATAGGTCGCCACGGGCTTGCCCATGTGACGGCTCATCAGCGCAACGATCATCGAGGAATCGAGCCCGCCGGAAAGATATGCGCCAAACGGCGCATCCGAGCGCAATCTGAGCCGTACCGCCTCATCAAGCTTCTCGCCAAAAAGCCTCACCGCCTCGTCGAAGCTTTCGACGGTGGGCGACGTGCGCGAAAAAGGCGTCGTGAAATAGCGCTCCGCACGGATGTTGGCGCCATCGGCCACCATGAAGGTTCCTGGCGGAACCTTGGAGATGCCGCGAAAGAACGTGGCCGGTCCAGGGACATAGCGATAGCTGAGAAATTCGCGCAGCGAATCCTGATCCAGACGGTCGTCGACACCTGGAAAATGGCGCAGCGAATCGATTTCGGAGGCGAAGGCGTGGAAGTCGTCCCCGGAAGCCAGGAAGAGCGGTTTCTTGCCGAAAGGATCGCGCGCGGCATAGAGGCGGCCGGTTTCGCTGTCCCAAAGCAGAAAGGCAAACATGCCGTTGAGGCGCGGCAGGCAGTCGTCGCCCCAGGCGCGCCAGGCCTCGATCACGACTTCGGTGTCGCCTTGCGTGGCAAAGCGATGTCCGCGTTCCATGAGTTCGGCGCGCAATTCGATATAATTGTAGACCTCGCCATTGTAGACGATGACATATCGGCCGTCATGCGAATGCATCGGCTGCGGGCTGCCCTCGATATCAAGGATCGACAGCCGACGATGACCGAGTCCGGCCTGCCACTCGCCATCCGGGCTCCGCATGATCAATGTTCCGCGCCCGTCCGGACCGCGATGGGCCAGCCGATCCGTGGCCCCATCCAGCGTTTGGGCGAGAGCCAAGCGTGATCGGGCGTGGAACCCAAAAATTCCGCACATCGCGGCTAGCCCTGACCGCTGCACATGGCCGGGTCGGACCCCGAACTTGGCTTCTGGATTTGGCTCCTGGAAGGCGTGCCGAACAAGGCGTCATAGGCGGCCAGCAACTTCGGACCCTCGTGGCTCCAGGCGAGTTCCTTGCGTACCCGCTCACGACCTAACGCGCCCATGGTCGCGCGGCGCTCGCTGTCGTCGAGGAGTTCGGCGACTTTGTCGCCGAAGTCGGTCGGCTCCGTACAGGTTGCGTAGAGCGAGGCGCCTTGCGCCGAAAAGCGGCCTTCCCGCAGATCGTATTGCACGATCGGTTTGCCAAGCGCCATATATTCCATGATCTTGTTCATGGTCGATTTGTCGTTCATCGCCGTAGGCCGGTCGGGATTGACACAGACATCGGCTGTCGAGAGCGCGGAAAACAGAATCTCGTCCGGGCAGCGACCGGTATAGGTGACGTACTCGCCGAGCCCGCGCGCGATTGTATCCGCCTTGATGGCATCAAGCTCGGGACCGCCGCCGCAGATCACGAACTGAATATCCTGGCGGCCTTTGGCATTCACCAGGTGGTCGACCGAGTCGAGCAGAAGGTCGAGTCCTTCCTGCTTGCCGATGACGCCGACATAACCGACGACGAAGCGGCGACCATTGCGCCATTTCGGATCGGGCGCAACCTCTCTGACCCGGTCCAGATTCGGGCCAGAACGCACGATATGCACCTGCTCGGGGAGCATGCCCCCCCGTCTGATGGCGATGTCGCGGTAGCTTTCATTGGTGGCGATCGAGACATTGGCGGTTCGGAACGAAAGCCGCTCCAGCCAGACCATGAATTTCCAGCCGATGCCGCGCTTGCCGAACTTGGCCTCGTAGAGCTCTGGATTGATGTCGTGATGGTCGAACAGGAACTTCTTGCCGAACAACTTGTAGAACCCGCCGATGAGGAAAATCGTATCTGGTGGGTTGCAGGCATGGATCGCGTCGAAACCGCGCTGCCGCGCCACTTTGAATGACAGCAGGAATTCCCAAAACAACGCGGTGCTGTACTCCAGCACATAGCCAAGGAAGCCCTCGGCGTCGAGCGGCAGCGAATGGCGATAGATATGGACGCCGTCGATCACCTCGTAGGGCGCGGTCGCGCCCTTGCCTTTCGGGCAGATCACCGACACTTGATAGCCGGCTTTCACCAGCGTGGTTGCCTCTGACCAGACGCGGCGGTCGAAGGGGACAGGCAGGTTTTCGACGATGATGAGGATGCGCTTACCAGTTGATGCCGTCATAGGTCCCCGCAAACCGGTTCGTGTTCGGCAGCCTGGCCATGTCGAGAAGCGTCTGGTCTGCATTCATCTTGTCAACCACAGTTTCATATTCGGGCGAACGACTGGTGGCCACGACAACGTCCGAATGCATCACCATCTCGTCCAGCGAGGGGACCATCAGCTGCGTAACGTGCGGGATCGCGTTCATTAGGTATGTTTTGTTGGCGCCCATCAGCTTTGCCAACGACACGTTCGGGTCAAAAATGCGGATGTCGCAGCCCTTCCCGACAAGCCGCTCGATAAGTTCCAGATACGGGCTTTCGCGCAAATCGTCGGTGCCTGCCTTGAAGGAGAAGCCGAGGAAGCCGATTTTGCGCTTGCCATAGCTCAGCAAGCGGTCCAGTGCGCGCTCGACCTGCTGCTTGTTCGACGGCAGCAGGGATTTAAGCAGCGGTGCTTCCACATCGTTCTGGATCGCGTAGGCGTTGATCGCACGTACGTCCTTTGGCAAGCAGGAGCCGCCGAACGCAAAGCCGGGCAGAAGATAGGCATTCGAGATATTCAGCTTGGTGTCGGCGAAGAACACCTCCATCAACTCATGGCTGTCAACGCCCGCCGCCTTGCAGATATTGCCGATTTCGTTGCCGAAGGCGACCTTAAGCGCATGCCAGGTGTTGTCTGTGTATTTGACCAGTTCAGCCAGCCGGGGCTCTGTGACGACAACGCGGCCAGGCAGGCCTGCGTAGAGCTCCAACAGCCGATCCCGGGTTATCTCATCGTCAACGCCGATCACGGTCTTGGCTGGATTATTGAAATCGGCGACCGCCGATCCCTCGCGCATGAATTCGGGGTTTGAGGCCACGCCGAACGTTTCGCCCAGTTTCCTTGATGCAGTTGCCTGGAGCGCCGGAATGACGATGTCGGACAACGTCCCCGGCAGCACGGTCGAGCGAACGACGACCGAGTGATAGTCGGCCTTTCTGGAAAGAGACGATCCGATTTGGCGCGATACCGCCTGAACCGCCGACAGATCCAGTGAGCCGTTGGGGCGTGAGGGCGTGCCGACGCAAAGCAACGACAAGGCGCTGTTCATCACGGCTTCCTCGGTCGAGGATGAGGCCTTTAGACGACCCGACGCGACATTGGCAGCGACAAGTTCGCCGACGTCTTTCTCGATGATAGGGCTTCGGCCACTGTTTATGAGATCGACCTTGGCCTCGCTGACGTCGCAGCCGATGACGTCATGCCCGCGCTCGGCCAGGCACGCGGCACAAACAGTACCGACATATCCCAACCCGAAGATGGAAACTTTCATAGCTCGCCCGTCCTGTTCTTTCTTTCGAAAGGCGGATCGAGCCACCTTCACGCTTGTTTTCGAAGAACATAGAAAATACAAGTAAAGGTCAGGTTAGCAAACCGATCAGTAACCTGCTTTGCCACCGCATCCGGTGGCCAGGCGCCTTTAAAACAACGGTTGCCGCCTCATCGAGGAGCCCGAATCCAGCCGACTGCAGGCCGCGTCCGGATGCCTGGTCGCCGCGTACAATCTCGATCTCGGCGCTTTCGGGCGCTACTATGCTGAGTTCCGACCGGCCGTTGCGGCGTGCCACCACACAATTGCCCTCGACGGACACGCTGAGTTCCGGCGAAATCAGGAAAGCGATCTCGACCGTCCCCGACGGCTTCGTGCCAACCAGCCGGTCCGTGATCAGAAAACCCTCGGCGGTTTCTTCTATATCCCGATGGTGGATGACGCCGAAGCGCCTCATGTAACCATCATGTGAGGCGGATACTTTCAGCCGGGACGCTTGCGACCTAGCGTCCAATCTTGCTCGGGCACGCCGTGGCATCCAGTTGAAAGCACCTGACGGCTCGCTTTGGCTGACGCCATCCATGGTGAGGGTATTGTGTACGGCGCTGACCCGGAAGCGCCGGCGACTTTCGCCTTCCGAATGATAAAGATGCGTGCCCGCATCGACCAGCAGCGGCAGGCCATCCAGTGAGAGCCATACCGCGAGCGCGTCGGCGTGGCCATGTGCGGCCAAGGCGCCAAATCCAAGCGGTCCGTGATCGAAGACAAAATGGACACGGCGGCCCTTTATGGTACCGCGCCGGATGGTATAGCCGCCCTCTTCAAGGGTAACCGCGCCGTCGGCGGGCGGCGGCGTCAACGATGGGGTGGCGAATACAGCATCGCGCCAATGCGGATCGCGTATAGCCGGTCCGAGTTCAGGCTGATCCAGAAAACCGGCAATCGCGCCGACGATGGACGTGACATAACGCGGCTCATCGCTGCCGAATGCCAACAGGACCCGGCTCTGGTCGTCATCGCCGATCAACGGCGTATGGCCGGCATCATCGAGAAAGAAGTTCAAGGCGCGGGCGGCTTCAGCCATGCGCTTACGTGCGGTTTCTGTGGCGCCGCCCAAGACGCTGAAGCCGATGAGCAGCATTTCGAGCGTGAAAGCGCTGTAGGCCGGCGACTGCTCCTTGCCCACGCCGTCCTTATGGAACAGGGCCAGCGCCCTGTCTTCAAGATGTGTCCGACCGTGTGTCGACCAGCGTGAGGCGTCCGAGTGGTCCGGCAGCATGCGTGCGGCAAGCACAAGGCCCATCGCCTCGGCGACGAGGTGATTGTTGGCCGAGGAATGGAGTGAGGGAAACCTGGCGAGCCACAGGCCGTGGGCGCAGACAAAGGATGCCAGCCGCTCGCCGGCAGTCCGGTCGATCCATGGATCGAGCGACGCTATGATGATGGACAGCGAGATCAGCCTATAGCCGGCCTCGATGCCTGAATACCAATTGATGCCGCGGCCGGGAACATTCGCTTCCATCCACGAGAAGACGGAGCCGAGTATGGCGTGGGCAAGGCTTGCGTCGTTTTCCCGGCGGGCATGGATTGCCGGCGCCGCCAGAAAATGCAGCCGGTTTACCTCGGCCACATACTTGACGTCTCCATGCTCCTCGCCGAAGCGGAAATTGATGTCGAAGGTCGATCGCTCGGCGCCAGGCCAGCTTGCGCCGCTCACCGGGTCCAGTCGCCAGATCACCGGATCGACACGGCCGCTACTGTCCAGCATCGATACAGGCCAGTCGCGATTGAGCAGTCTCAGCCGGCCGGCGCGAAACGCGGCAGCGGCGGTTTGCAGTTGCTGTGCGACGAGCAGCGGCAAGTCCGCTTCGAACAGGGGCGCAAACAGCGGCAACACGCTGGGTCGCGCACCGGCCGTTGCAAAGTCGGACCAGTTGTGGCGCTCGCGCCGCGCGCGCCTGCGCTCCAACTGCTCACGAAACCGATGACGGACCTCGCCATGTTCCATCACGGCAAGCCGTCGTGCATACCAGGTCAAACGTCTCAACATGGAGCAGATTCTAACGGACTGCCATTGCCTTGAGATTAACATCGGCAGGCTATCAGGCAGACGGCTCCGCTAACCTTAATCGGCATCTTTGTCGCGTTGTCCTCGCGCGCACCGGCCGGGTACCGTATCTTTATAGGCGCGGGCTTGCAGGGCCTCGCAGGAGCGCCGCCATATGGAATTCTCACGACGCCAGCTTCTTTCAGCTTCGATTGCCGCGCTGACGGCCCTGTCGGTGCGTGCTGCCGCGGCGCCAAAAACGAATTCCCGTTTTCAACACGGCGGTTCGATCCATACAATGATGAATTGGGGAGCGTTGCGCGACGGCGATCCACAACACTATTTGGCGCGCCCGTTCGAAACGGCCCGAAACGTCTTCCCAGCCGAATTGGTGCGCGATTTTGCGCAGGTCGGATTCGACTTTATCCGACTCACCTTGGACGTTGGCCCGTTCATTCAGTTGCAGGGCAGCGACAGGGACGCGCTGGAGCGGAAGCTCATGGACAATTTGCAACTCTTCCAGGAACTCGGGCTTTCGGTGATCGTGGATTGCCATCCGGTCGAGCAGGTGCCGGGCTATTCGGTTCAGTCAATCCTGGCGGCTCTGGAGGCGCCGCTTTTTGCTCAATACACCGCGATGATCAGCCGGCTGGCGGCTCTGTTGGGTGAACTGCGGTCGGAGCGGGTCGCGCTGGAACTCATGAATGAGCCGGTGATCGGGGAGGCGAGTCATCGAACCCAGGTCCAAGTCTGGGGCGCGGCGCAGCTGGTTCTGCACGATGCGGCGCGGCGGGCGGCGGTCGATCTGCCGATCCTGCTGACCGGCGCCGACTATGGCGGCATCAGTGGGCTTACGGATCTGGATCCATCACCATTCATCGATAGCAATACGCTGTTTTCCTACCACTACTACATGCCGCTCAGCTTCACCCATCAGGGCATCGATTTTGGGACGCCGGACGCACCCTCTTCGCCCTACGTCGTCGATCTTCCTTATCCTTACGACGCTGTCTCGCCCGACGGGATATCGGCGAAAATAGAAGCTCGCATTGCCGCCAACACGACGCTTGACCAGGCTGCAAAGATGGCTGCCATGGCCGATGCGCGTCGGATTCTCGATGGTTTCTTGGCCGACGGCTGGAACCGCGCCCGCATCGAGAAAGACTTCGTGCGTGTGGCGAACTGGGCAGATCGTAACGGCATCGCGAGGAGTCGCATAGTGATGGGCGAGTGCGGGGTGACGCGGCGCGATCGGATTTTCACGGGAGCCGAGCCGACCTATCGCCGGGCCTGGCTTTCGGATGTGACAGGCATTGCGCAGACGCAGGGATTTGGCTGGGCGCTCTGGGAAATCAACGGCCGGGAATTTGGTATTCAGCGGGCCGACGACAACCGGATCGATCCTTCGATCGTCGAGGCATTGGGGATGCCAGGCTAATGCATGTCGCCCGGAAGTGTCCTCGGTTCCGGGATAACGACATGCATAAAATCAGAAGCTTACGGCAGGTCGACCGAATCCTATCCGCCACGACATGCTGAAAGCAATCCCCGCCTTGAGACCGCCGCAGCGATGCTTGCCAGCACTATTCCGTCCAAGATTATGTAAAAACAAGAGTTAGAGCCTCAACTCCCGCGACCACTGTCGGGCAAGCAGGCTGGTATAGACGCGCTCAACTTCGTCTGCCAGACGGGCGTAGTCACGGTTGGCCTTGACCCACACGGGCCCTTTGGCGGCCATCGTCCGGGCCTTGTCCGGGTCGTCGAACAATCGCGCGACACCTTCCGCGATTGCTTCGCCCGAAAATGCCGTGACGATACCGGCGCCGCTGCGGTTGACCACCTCGCTCTGATCGTAGTGGACGGTGGCAACGATCGGCCGTCCCATGGCCATATATTCAACCAGCTTTGTGGGCGTGGCTACCTGCTGGGCCGCATCCATCTCGAACGGTGACAGGCAGACGTCGACACGCTTTACCCAGCCCAGCGCCTCGACCAGGGGAAGACGTCCGGTAAAGATCACCCTCTCGGACAGGCCGAGCCTGTCGAGTTGAGAGGCAAGTTGTTCACGCTCGTGCGCCGCAACGGCCCCAATGATCACCAGCACTGTGTCGTAACCGTTGGCTACCAGCAGGGCCAATGCCTCGAATGTCAGGCGGGTGGTCAGGTTCAGAACATCGGCGCACATATAAGCCATGCTCTTTTTGCCGATGAGCCGCGGGTCGTCAGTGGCAGGGATCGACGCGGGATTATAGCGCTCAACCGTGACCCCCATCGGTACCGGCGTCATCTTCTTCGTCGGTATGCCTCGTTCGGCAACGCGCTCAAGCATCCTTTTCGATTGGACAATGACATGGTCCGACAGCGGCAGCACGATCCGGTAGAAGAGGGCGCTGCCGATAACAGCATAGGCAAGTCGAACAAATCGGGCCGGCAGGCTCATGGGCACGAGATTGTGAAGCGCGATACGCATGCGCGCTTCCAGCACGGGATAGCTCATCCAGAACACGAAGGGCGTACCGGAGATCCTGGCCGCGATGCCGTACACGATGCCCCACAGCGGCTGATCGCGTATCTGTATCAGGTTATATTCGCCACACATTGCCCGCCAGGCCAGCTTCAGGCGAAGCCGGGTTTCCGCCATCATATAACGGAGCGAACCGAATTTCTCCGTCATCTGGCGACGAGCGATATAGAACCGCTCGGCGCCGCGCACGTCGACACGTTTGGGACCATCCGCGTAAGGCCGCAGGCTCCAGTCAATCTTCAGCCCACGGCCAACCAGATGGTTTGAAAACAGTTCCACCAGATCGACACGGAATGCCGGGTAGTCGTCTGGCGCCACGAACAGGACGCGGACTCCAGCCAGCGGACTTTGCTGTGGCGATTTCACGTCAGCGGTCGCGATGGATTGTTTCGAGGCCAAGACTGTCATCTGTTTCCTGCGAATGCATGGCGCGCCAAATATGCCCTCAACCATTTAAGGCGCTGCCACAGAAATGGGTTTCGACGCAGTTGATCCGTCGCTGCCCGACCAAGCTGGATCGCCGCGATAGCGGTATTGCCGCGTGATGTGAGCGGCACATAGGCATCATCCAGTTCATGGATGACGTCACACCAATGGGTCTTGAAGTCTTCGAAGCCGACGCCCAGGTCATAGGCGGCCATGCCGCGTTCGCAGCACTCCGCGATTTGCCTGAAAGTCAGCACTTGGCCCGGACTTTGTGGCGCCAATTCATCCCTGGCGAAGGTCATGAAATACACGTTGACCCGCTTGCGATGTATCGCCGAACCAATGACGGCGCAGATCTTGCCGCCCACCCGAAGCTCCGCCATTTCCAGCAACGGCTCGCTCATGTGCCGGGAGCGATCGAGAAGGTCGCGGAAGAAATCCGTCACCCCTGGGGCACCAAAGCTGTTGAGCTGGCCTTGCTCGGCAAGGCGCAAGGCTTTCTGCTCGAAAAAGAAGTCGAGAGCGGCATTGCCGCGCTCGAGAGACCGAACCGTGCCATATTCCAGCACGCCTGCCTCTCGCATTTTACGCTCTTTCGATTGGATTTTGCGTTGGCGCGAACCGCCGTTTCTTTTCTGCAGCACAGCCGCAAATCCCCCGGCAAGAGCGAAGGAGTAGCCTTCCGTATGCGATGGGCTGCGCGACAGCGCGGCGAGCGGCTGAGCCATGTCGTCATGGATCCTGGGCATTCTCCTGAGCACCGCATAGTCCACTCCATCGAGCGCGGCGCGCAACATGGCTTCAATCTGGGTGCGCCTCATGCTGGCCATGGCCGCCGCGGCTTCGTGGCTCCACAGGCCGAAATTGTAGCTGGAGTGGTTTCCGCCGATCCAGGTCGCGACGCGAACGGGTCCGAACGTCGAGGTCGCCAGCGGGAGGATGAAGGCCGGATTGCCGTCGAGCCGCCCCAATACTATGGCTGGCGTGGCTTTCTCCTTTGGCAGCACATGCCGGGCGTAGGCATCGACCCAATCATAGCGCTGAAAGATCGTTGCCACGCCGGTCGACTCGAGTTGGCGCCATTCGCGCTCGATATCCGAAGGGTTGGTAAAAGCCGCGACCTCGAAACGACCACAAGGTCTGTCGGACCAGACAGCCTGTGCCTCTCCATCGGCTGCCGTGTTCAACCGTGAGTTCATTCTCGCGACCCTTGGCGCCGGCTGCTGGCAATCTGCGTTGAGAAAACTGTTGGGTATGCATGCCAGGTTCCAAACTACTTTATCCCGCACGACTTAAGGAATGGTCTAGCAATCCTCTATAATACCTCAGACAGATGTTCTTCATACCCCATGGATCGCGTTTTCTCGGGCGGCGGAGAGTCAAGCGCAGAGAGTTCGTTAACCTTTCGAACCGGTCGCCTCGGCGGTAATCGCTTAGCTCATACATTCCTGTTAGCAGTCGGCGAGAATTATCCAATCGACAGGACGAGAATTGATTGCGTCGCTCAGAACATTGATCGGTCGATCCGCAGACATTCGGGTATTCAGCGCCGGGCTGCTCTGGTCGACCTTTGGAACGGTGATCGTTCGGCTGACGCCGATGATCACCACCATTTTGATTTCACACTGGTTCGGCATTGAATTCGTCGGCAAATTCGGAGTGACCTACGGCACACTGATGTCGAGCAGCCTGCTGGCATCCGCCGGTGTGAGCCTGATGGCGACGCGCAATATCGCCGCCTACTCGATAAACGACCCCGCCACGGCGGGCCGCCTGGCCGGCATGGCATTCCTCCTCACCGGTGGCGCCGCGGCATTGATCGGCCTGATGATCTTCCTGTTCGCGCATGAGATCGCCGGTCGGCTGCTGAAGCAACCGGAACTCGCTTTCTATCTCCAGATCATCGCGCCTGTGATTGTGGTCAACGCGATGAACACGGTCCAGACGGCCATCCTGAGCGGTATCCAGGCCTTCAGGACCATCGCTCGCCTCAACGTGATCTTTGGTGGATTGATGATCACGCTGGTGCCTGTCGGGCTTTACTTTTACGGCCTCTCGGGCAGCTTTATCGCCTTGGGCTGCGCTTATCTGGGTGGATGCCTCATCGCCTATCCGGCCGTAGTGGCAGCGCTTCGCCGGCGCGGTATTGAGATTGCGTTCCGGGAGGCATTTTCGCAGTGGCGGCTGGTTACACGCTATGCGGTGCCGGCGCTGCTTGCCAGCCTGCTGTACGAGCCGGTGAACTGGATCTGCACGGCGATGGTGGTCAACAATCCCGACGGTCTTGCCCAGGTCGGCCTGTACTTCATTGCCATGCAGTTGGAGACGCTGCTGCTGTTCGTGCCGCAGATCGTGGTGCAAGTGGTTATCCCGATGCTGTCGACCGGCTTTGGCGAGGCCGACCGCCGGCGTGTGATCAACGTGCTTGGCATGGGCATCGGCACCAATATAGCCATAGCCATAGGCTTCGTCGTGGTCATGATGACGTTCGGCAACTGGTTCCTTGTGCTGTTCAAGCTCGATCCCGCCCAGCACTGGCCGATTTTCATGATCGTGGTGCTCGCGGCCGCCATCATCGCCGCTGCCCTGCCGCTCGGACAGGTCCCGGTGTCCTCCGGTTACATGTGGACCGGACTTTCGATCACGGCTGGATGGGCGCTGACATTCATCATCGCAACGTGGTTCCTGCAAGATCGTGGCGCTCTCGGCATCGTTATAGCCCGCGCCATCGCCTGGTCACTGCAGACGGTGGTCTATATCGGGTTCACCCGCTTCGCCATTGGCCGGACGTGCGGTGAAAAGGGCACGTTGCTTCGCGATCGTGACCTTTCCACTGCGCCCGCCAAGTCGGCATCCTTGGATGCCTGATGGTGTGTCGGGGTGAAACATAGGCATTATAATGGATCCGGAAGTCGTTGGTTAAGCATAATCGCGGATACGATTTCGCATTAACTGCGCCGCTAGAGTTGAAGCGTATCTTCCAGACAGGGAGACTTGGACAGATGATCAATCGTATTCGTGCACTTTTCGCCCGCAACGAGGCGCTTTCATTCAACATCGAAACACTCTCCGATCATGACAACCTTTATGATGCGGGGATGACGTCGTTCGCCTCCGTCCAGATCATGCTGGCGATCGAGGAGGAATTCGACACCGAATTTCCAGAGGAAATGTTGACACGGCGCACATTCGCCTCGCTTGCCAACATCGCCGAGGCGGTCTCCAAACTTGCGAGGCAGGCAGTCTGACCATGAATGTCGCGAAAGCAATTGGCGTCGCCCCTGCCGGCATGCACAGTGACACCCCCACGGCGCGCATGGCCCGTGTTGCCGAGGTTGCGGCCAAAGCGGCCGATTCCGTCGATCGCGACGCCCGTTTCCCCCACGAAGTCTTCGATGCATTGAAGCAGGAAAGCCTTCTTGGCGTGGCTGTGCCGATTGAATTCGGCGGCCAGGGAATGGGCCATGCCGCTATTGCCGACCTGATCGTCCAGCTGGCGCAGGCCTGCGGTTCCAGCGCGATGATCTATGGCATGCACCAGATTCAGATTGCGAGCTTGGCCAGCCATGGGACTGGCAGCGAATGGCATCGTGCCTACATGCGTCGCATTGCCAGCGAGCAGTTGCTGATGGCATCCGCTACCTCCGAGGCGGGCATTGGTGGCGATCTTCGCAATTCTATCTGCGCGCTCAACGTCATCGATGGCCGCTTCTCGTTGGCCAAGGACGCGACCGTGATTTCCTACGGCGCCTTTGCCGACGCCATCCTGGCCACAGCGCGCCGGGCACCGGACGCAGCCGGCACCGACCAGTCCATGATCGTCATACCCGCCGACGCCAACCGCACGCTGGAGCGCAAGTCCGTTTGGGACACGCTCGGCATGCGCGGCACCTGTTCCGACGGCTTTCTGCTGACCGCAACCGGCGATGCCGCGCAGATATTCACCAAGCCGTTTTCGGAGATCGCTGCCCAATCAATGCTGGCGAGTTCGCACATCTACTGGGCAGCGACATGGTTTGGCATCGCGGCCGATGCCTTCGGGCGTGCCCAGGCCTTCGTCAAGCAAGCCGCCCGCAAGCAGCCAAACCTGACGCCGCCAGGCGCGCTCCGCCTGTCGGAGGCAGCCGCCAAGCTGCAGGAAATGAAGGGACATCTCGTTGCCGCCATCCGCCGTTTTGAGATCGCCGAACGCAATGAGGACGATCTCTCCTCGATAGGCTTTGCCGCTGAAATCAACGCGCTGAAGGTGGCCGCGAGCGAAAAGGCGGGCGAAATCGTGCGGCTCGCAATGCTGATCTGCGGCATCCTTGGCTATAAGAACGGCACGCCGTTCAGCGTCGGCCGGCATCTGCGCGACATCACCTCCGCTACAGTGATGATCTCGAACGACCGCATTCATGCGAACACATCGACGCTGCTCCTGATGAGCCGCTTCGATGCCAGGCTGGGAGGTTGAGATGGATACCGGGACATTCACCTCAAAGGACCTGCTCGACAAGCTGTTCGATAACGGCATCCTGTTTGAGACCGGCGTCGACGGCCTCTATGGCCGCTCCGGCATGTTCGAGGAAGTCATCGAACGTTTCGAGCGCCTGGTCACGCGCCTCGGCGCGGTCGACAAGCCTACCCGTATCCACTTTCCGCCTGGCATGAGCCGCGCGACGCTGGAAAAAAGCGGCTACATGAAAAGCTTTCCGCAGCTTGCCGGGTGTGTGCACTCCTTCATGGGCGGCGAGCGCGACCATGCCAAGCTGCTTGGCATGATGGACGCCGGCCAGGACTGGACCGAACTGCAGCAGCCAACGGAGTTGGCGCTGACGCCTGCCGCTTGCTATCCGCTTTATCCGACGGTGGCCGCGCGCGGACCAGTTCCGATGGACGGTCTCCTGTTTGAACTCTCATCCTATTGTTTCCGGCATGAGCCATCGCAGGACCCGGCCCGCATGCAGCTTTTCCGAATGCGGGAATTCGTCTGCATCGGTACGGCCGATCATGTGCATGCGTTTCGCCAGAGCTGGCTTGAGCGTGGCAAGGCGATGATCGAGTCGCTGGAGTTGCCTTGTGAGCTGGATCTTGCCAACGACCCGTTCTTCGGTCGCGGCGGCAAGATGCTGGCCAACAACCAGCGCGACCAGGGGCTGAAGTTCGAGCTGCTGATACCGGTGAGCAGCCAGGAAAAGCCGACAGCCTGCCTGAGTTTCAACTATCACCAGGATCATTTCGGCCAGACCTGGGGATTGAAGTTCGCCGATGGCAGCCTGTGCCATTCGGCCTGCGTCGGCTTCGGCCTGGAACGGGTGGCGCTGGCGCTGTTTCGTCATCATGGCCCCGACGTTAATGCCTGGCCGCCGGCTGTCCGCGCGGTTCTCTGGGATGCCTGACATGAACGCCGTGATCCCCGGTCTCGACCCGGCGGGCTACAGGCCGCATGAATTGCACAGCGCCGAACGACGCTGGCCGCAGACAAATTGCTACGTCGACCTGCTGATTGAAGTCATGCATGCGACCGGCCATGACCCGGTGGCCGCGCTCGGCTTTACCCTTGCCCAGGATTTCGAAGGCGATCAGTTCACCTTCTTCAAGTTTCCGATCGCCGATCTGCAGCGGCTTGCGGGTCTCGATATCCAGGAACTGGCGATCTTCGACCGGCTGGAAACGCATGTTGCGACGCAGATCGACCTCGGACGCCTGCCGCTGGTGGAAGTCGATGCTTTCTACCTGCCCGACACAAGGGGAATCACCTATCGCGCGGCCCATTCCAAGACGACCATCGGTATCAATGAGGTCGATCCGCGGACGCAGCGGATGGTCTATTTTCACAATGATGGTGTCTTCGCACTGGGTGGTGAGGACTATGAAGGCATCTTCGGCGGCGCGGACCTTGCGAGCGCGGGCTCGTTGCCACTGTTTCCCTACGCGGAGTTCGTGAAATTCGGCGTCACGCAGCCGCCGGAAGACATGGCACGAGCAGCCGCGACACTGCTCTCACATCACCTGTCACGCCGCCCGAAGCACAATCCGTTGCGATCCTACGCTGCTGCGTTCGGCCGCCATGTCGATATGCTGGTCCACCGCCCGCCGGAGTATTTTCATATCTACTCCTTCAACACGTTGCGGCAGCTAGGCGCGAATTTCGAGCTTCTCGGCAGCCATTTGGAGTGGCTCGGGAAAAATCGCCGCGAGAGTTTCGAGCAAGCGGTCAAGGCCGCCGGCGATATCGCCGAAGGCGCCAAGGTCATGCAGTTCAAACTCGCCAGGGCTATGGCGCGCGGGCGTTTCGATGGCCTTGAGGCGACGCTGGAACCGATGGCCAGCGCTTATGATGTTATCATCAACGTGCTTGACGCGCGCATGGCAACCCTGGCGGAGGCGGCCTGAACGGCGAGCGGAATTCGGCTGCCGTAGCCTGGATCAGATCCATGACGACAGTGATCTCCGTCGCCGATTCAGCTGAGCTGCTGGAAGCAGGATGGCAGCTTGCCCTGACGCCGGCTGGTGCATGGCGCGGGCCGGGCGATGCTGACCCTTCGGCAACATGGCTGCGCGCCACATGTCCTGGTACCGCGGCGGCGGCGCTCGAGGCGGGCGGCCTTTGGGATCGGCAAGCACCGATGCCGTTGCACGACAAGGACATCTGGTATCGCTGTCGCCTTGAAGCCAGCGGGCCGGTGCGGCTTGTCTTCGAAGGCCTTGCGACGATTGCCGAAATCTACATCGACGATCGATTGGTCCTTGTCTCCACCTCCATGTTCGCGCCGTGTCAGACGTCGCTGACGCTGAAAGGCGGCGAAATGCTTGCCATCGCGTTTCGCAGTCTTGACGCCTATATGGAGGGCCTCAAGGGTCCGCGGGCCCGCTGGAAGGCGCGCATGATTGACGATCAGCGCTTGCGGCTCGTTCGCACGACCCTGCTTGGCCACATGCCGGGCTGGTGCCCGGCCTTCGACGTGGTCGGCGCATGGCGGCCGGTTCTGCTGGTGCGCGAGAATTTGGCTTCGCGCGTCGCTAGCGTCGACATGCGTTCCGATCTCGAAGGGACTACAGGCAGGCTCGATGTCGAGCTGACGCTCTTCACGCCGCTTGTCGACGGCGAAACCGCCTTTATCAGCTGTGCCGGAAAAACCGCTTCGCTCACCAGCGATGGCGAGAAGCTGAATGCGCGCCTTGACATCGCCAACGTTGCGGCTTGGTGGCCGCACAGCCATGGAACGCCGGATCTTCATGGTGTCAGCGCTACCATCGGGAGTAAAGAGGTAAACCTCGGACGTGTCGGCTTTCGACGCCTGGAGCTGGATCGCGGCCGTGACGGGCGCGACTTTCGGCTGATCGTCAACGGCATCCCGGTCTTTTGTCGCGGCGCGGTTTGGACACCGTCGGACATAGTGTCCTTGGACGGGAGCGCGGCGCCTTTGGACGCCGCCTTGCGCCTGGCAAGTGATGCCGGTGTGAACATGCTGCGTGTCGCCGGCCCCTTCGTCTATGAATCCAACGCCTTTCATGCCCTGTGTGACGAACTCGGCATACTCGTCTGGCAGGATTTGATGCTGGCGAATTTCGACTATCCCGCCCGGGATGACGAATGGTGCGCTGCGCTGGCGGCGGAGGTAGAAGCATTGCTGCGACGATTGCGGCACTCGCCTTCGCTTGCTGTGATTTGCGGCGGCAGCGAAATCGCCCAGCAGGCGTCGATGATGGGAATTCCAGCGTCCATGGACCCGACGCCATGGTTCGACACGGTGGTGAGGCCGCTTGCGGGCGCCATTAGACCTGATCTCGTGCAGGTTGCTTCCTCGCCGCATGGCGGCAGCCTGTCTTTCACCACTGAAGCCGGACCGGTGCATTATTACGGCGTGGGCGCTTATTGCCGGCCGCTGGAGGATGCGCGCCGTGCCGAGGTCCGCTTCGCCAGCGAGTGCCTTGCCTTCGCCAACGTGCCGGATCAGGAGACGCTGGACGCCTTCCTGGCCGTTGCGCCCGTGCATGACCCACGCTGGAAAGCCGCGACGCCGAGGGACGTTGGGGCGTCTTGGGATTTCGAGGATGTACGCGACCACTATCTGGAAAACGTCTTCGGCATCGACGCCCGTGCGTTGAGGCTGCAGGACGGTGCACGCTACCTCGACCTCTCGCGTGCCGTGACGGCCGAGATTGTGGAGCGCACGATTGACGAATGGCGCCGACCGGCCTCGCCGACGGCGGGTGCACTGACCTTGTTCTGGAAAGATCTGGCCGTCGGCGCCGGCTGGGGCGCGATCGATGCGACCGGCCGGCCAAAATCGGTTTGGCATGCGATGAAGCGGGCCTTCCGTCCGCTGCGCCTGATCCTTAGCGATGAAGGCTTGAACGGCCTCCATGTGCATGTGATCAACGATGGACCGGACTTGGTTGAAGGCAGGCTCACCCTGACCTGCCTGCGCGATGGTTTGACACCGGTCGTCACAGGCAAACGCGAGATCGCGGTTGCGGCGCATGATGCCGTGACGGTTTCGGCCTTCGAGCTGTTCGGTGCGTTCTTCGACATCTCTTACGCCTATCGCTTCGGTCCGGTTGCGCATGAGTTGAGCGTGGGGCATTTTACGGATTCGCAGGGAACCCAGTTGGCGGAAGCCTTCCATGTTCTGCCCAATATCATGACGAAACGGTGCGATGTCGGCCTTCGCGCCAAGATCGAACCTGGCAACGATTGCTGGCGACTTCGGCTCGCCTGCGACAGAGCCGCGTATTATGTCCATGTCGGCGGTCCCCATTATCGGGCCGAAGAGGATTATTTTCATCTGTTGCCTGGTCGCGAAAAAACAGTGCGGCTGGTCGCGTTGACAGGCGCACCGATGCCTATCGGGACCGTTACAGCCCTCAATGCGCAGCAACCTGTTGTTTTCGACCTGACCGAGCCGTTCCCTAAAATGGGTGCAGCCAGGGGCATTTCGTGAGGCCGATCGTCTTCGAAGGGACTGTCGGCTGGGTTCATCCAGCAGGGGGCAGCCGGGGCGTGGTTATAGCGGGCGCGCACGGTTTCGAAGACCTTTGCAGCCGGCGTTTTCTCACATTGATGGCAAGGCGGTTGGCCCAAGCTGGTCTACCGGTTCTGCAATTCGACTATCCAGGTTGTGGAGACGCCACCGGCGATCACACCGAGCCCCATCGCGTGGCTGCCTGGGTGTCGAGCATCGAGACGGCGATAGCGCGACTGAAAGCCGAAACCGGCGTGACCGATGTGCTGGTGATCGGCTTCCGTCTCGGTGCTCTCCTTGCTCCATCGGCCATAGTCGGACGCGATGACGTTGCCGGTCTGGCACTGCTTGCGCCGCCAATATCGGGCAAGGCCTATGTGCGCGAGATGGCAGGCCTGGCAAGAATGATCGACGCAGCCCTGCCGCCATACGGCACTGAGGTCGACCCATTCGACGGCATCGAAACCGCCGGCTTCAGGATGAGCGCCGAGACGATCGCGGATCTGCGGACGCTTGAGTGGCGTGAACTCGCCGGTTCCTTGCGCCAGGATATTCTGCTTGTGACGACACAACCCGCCACGTCGCATTCGGCGCTCGCCGAAGGCGTGGCCGCGGCCGGTGGCAGCGTGCGGATCGAGACATTTGCCGGTTTTGCCCGGCTGATGAGCAACCCGACCGCCAACGACATCCCGCAATCCACCCTTGAGATGGTCGTGGGGTGGGCAGTCGAGCGCCGAAAGCCCATCGGCGCGGCTTCCCACGAGCCGGTGGCCACCGCGCCAGTGTTTCTGGCGGAGGGTGGATATAACGAATGGCCACTGGTCCTCGCGCCCGCGCCGGAGATTTGCGGCGTGCTGTGCATGCCTGCCCAGGCCAAGCCCCAGGGACAGGTCGTCCTTATCCTCAATGCCGGCGCGATACCGCATATCGGTTGGGCACGTGGTGCGGTCGACATGGCGCGTTCACTCGCCCGAGATGGCATAGCCTCGCTGAGGGTCGATCTGCCGGGCCTCGGCCAGAGCGGGACGCCGGACGAGAAGCGGCTGTTTCTCTACGATGAGCGCGGCCGCGATGACATGCTGCGTATTGTAAACTGGCTCGAGCAGCATGGATTTGATCAGGTCAGCGCGATCGGCACATGCGCCGGGGCCTATCAGGCGTTCCATGCCGCGCGATTCGATCGCCGTATTGCCTCGCTGACCATGGTCAATCCTTTGTGCTTCGCATGGAACAGTTCATATGCCCTGGACATGGAACTGTCGAAAGTCAGGGACAATGCGCGTGGCTCACTCAAACCAGAGGACGGCGCCGGCGAGGCGGATGTGGCTGAGCCGCATTCACACGGAACGGCCTTGAGATCACCTCGCTTGAAAGCGCTCTTGTCGAGACTTGGCGGGCGCACCCTGCGCTTCGGCCTGGAACTGTCGAAATCCACGACGTCCAATTTTTGGCGCAGGCGCGGTTCGGGAAGCCAGTCGGTGGAAACCTGGATGAAAAATCTGACCGCGCGTGGAACGCGCGTTTTGGTGGTAAGCGCCGAAAACGATCGGAGCCTGGATGAAATTGCTCGTCACTTCGGGCCGGACGGCGAGCGTTTGAGGCGCATGCAAGGTGTCACTCTCGTGCGTCTGGATGCCGCCGATCATACATTGACGCCGGCCCATGCACGCTCTCGGCTTGTCGAGCACGTCACACAGTTGTTAAGCCCCGCCGCCGACGGGCGGTAGGGACCTGGGGCCTGCTCGACGGCCAATCGACAGCCGGCACTTTAATTCTTTATTTCCCAAACTGGCATACCAATTGGGAGAGGCTTTTTATCTTCATGGATATCGCGGAATGTCCAACGCGCGAAACACAGCCGTCAGGCCGGGTGAAAACTCAGATTTGCCACCGTCGAGCGAGAAAAAATTGAGATTGCTGTCCTTGATCACCAATTTGCTGCGCAAGAGGAGCGGCAATATAGCGGCTTCACAGACCGGCGTGATCTACGGGGATGACGATTTTGCCGGCTCGCCTGCCAGACTACGGCTCCTTGATCCACTGGAACTGGACTACTTTCCTCATGACAACGAGATATTCCAAAACCAGGATGAGAATACCGCTGAAACCATCCACAGCATTCATGCCGAGCTCGCCGAACTGCACGCCAGCGTGGCCGAACTGATGCAATCTTCAAGCAACGGACAAGCTAAAATTGCAAACTCAGCCTATGTCGGACGTGGGTTTTCGAAGGGTGCTTCCACGGACTACGGCACGATTGAGGAACCGCATGAGGCCTCTCCTTGGGAGCATATCCGTCGCTGACCGGATGTCAGTCAGATCCCGGACTGAGACCTCGCCCTGACCGGCGTCTTCCCGATGAGGGTGGCTCCGGCATCGCGGCTGAGGAATATCCTGTAACCCGATATTAAGCATATCCGCGCATGGATTATTGGCGATATGCGCACGATGATTTTAGTGCGGTGGAGACGAGACTATGGCGACCTCCATGGGCGGCATTTCACGCGATCGATCTGCCGCCAGGCGAGCGCAGGTCGATACCTCGGTGGATTTGCTCGGCCTTGCCGATACGCTAATCCGCCGGCGCTGGATCGTTCTTTCGTTCACGCTGACCTTCGTCGCCTTGGGACTGTTGGCGTTGTTCCTGATTTCGCCGCGGTATACAGCGACGTCGCGCATCCTTATCGACCCGCGTGAGCAGCGGGTCATGCAGAACGAGGTGGTGCAGCAAGGCTTCGGCTCCGACATGGCGCTGGTGGAAAGCCAGATCGAGGTGATCACCTCGGAAGCGGTGCTCAAGCGGGTTGTCCAGAGCAGCGGTCTTGCCACGGATCCGGAATTCATATCCGCCATCAAAAGCGGGCAAGATCCCTCCGTCGTTGCGCTTGAAGCGCTGGCGCAAGCGACCAAGGTCGTGCGGCCCGAAAACACTTACGTGCTTCAGATCAGCGTCACCAGCAAAGAAGCCATCAAGTCGGCTCGTCTCGCGAACGCCGTGGCTGCCGCTTATTTGGGCTATCAGGCCGAAACAACTTCCGGCACCGCACGCGACGCCAGCACGTCGATCCGTGACCGCCTCGCACAATTGCAAAGCGAGTTGAACAGCTCGGAGGAAGAGGTCGAAGCCTTCAAGCGCGACCACAATGTTTCGGAATCGGACGGACGATTGCTCGGCGATCGCGAACTGACGGACCTTTCGGCTCGCCAGTCGGCTAGTGCTGCGCGAGTCAACGAAACAAAGGCCCGGTTCGAGGTTATGCAGGCCGCGCTGAAGACGCGCGGAGATGTCAGCACGGTCATCACCGGTACCGACAGCGCCATGGTCGACCTGCGCACCCAGCTTGGCGAGGCGCAGCGAAACTTGGCCGAGCTCCAGCAGATCCTCGGACCACGTCATCCGCGCGTCACGGCTGCCGAAGGGCAGGTTATGCAAGCTCGCGCGACAATCCGTGCGGAAAGTGAGCGGCTGGTGCAAGCCGCGCAAGACGACTATCGCGCAGCTGTTGACACCCTGAACAAGGTCACCGGAGACCTTAATGCCGCCAAGACAGCTTCCTTCGATACCAACCAGGATCTGATCAAGCTGCGTGAACTTGAGCGCAAGGCGCAGTCCAGCAAGGTCGTCTACGAGGCGTTTATGGTCCGCGCCAAGGAAACCGCCGAGCAGGAAAATATTTCGCCGCCCAATGCCCGTATCATCGCTGAAGCGGCGGTTCCAAGTTCGTCCTCGTATCCACCTAAGTTGCCGCTGCTTATCGCCGCCGGACTGTTGGGCTTGTTCATAGGCGTCTTTGCCGCGATATTGCGGGATCTGGCTGCCGGCGCGCCCGCCGCGCGTCCTCAGGCTCAGCCTTTGGAGCCTGCCAAGGCGGACATCGGCGGCGGGCTTGTAACAGTCGTCTCCATCCATGATCCCGCCCTTGCCCGTCAGGCCGCGTTCGAGTTGGCGCGAGACGCAATGGCGGCCGACCAGAAGGTCATTTTCATCGATCTCGCGTCTGATGCACCTTCCGACATAGCCGGACTTGCGGAACTAGCAATTGGTGAATCCCCGGTCGCGAAAGCGATCCGGATCGGCCGTAAATCGGGACTTCAGATGCTCAACGCCGGGCGCAAGGATACTGTCGCGCGCCTGTCGCCCGGAAAAGTGGAAGCGGTCCTTGGCGCGATAATTCAGGAATATGACCACATCGTTGTCAATGGAGGGACACTCGAGGCCAGTCCCGGTCCCATGGCCGATGTGATTGCCGGATATTCCAGCCGGTCGGTGCTGGCGGTGCGGGACGGTGTGTTTGGTCTACGCGAACGCCAGGCTTTAAATGCGTTGGCCGGCGATGGCGACATGGATGTTTCGGTGGTGTCGGTTGAGAAGGACGTGGCTATCGATCAGGCCGCATGAAGTTCCCCTGGCCAAAAAATTGCGACGCGGCGAAAGGCATTCATCGGCCCAACGCGGCCACTGAAAGTCAATGACAATGGGATCAATAGAGTATCGGCTGAACGTGGCCGATTTCCCTCTAAAGGTGCAAGGCGACCCTGCGTCCTGGCGGCAGTTGGTCGATCCGCTCATTCTGCTGGCCACGGTACTTTTATTCTCCTTATCAAACTATGCGCTCGACTTTCTCGGCATCCCGTATGATTCATCGAGCGGATCGATCGTCACCAAGATCCATCCGGCTACCTACACATTTGGCTTGGCGCTGGTCCTGGCGGTGCTCGCCAATCGAAACCCGGTCGGCTACGCGGTCTCCCTTCTCGTTCGTTGCGCCGGATCGACCAGCCTGCTCGCCGCTTGCCTGCTGCTCTGGTACTTCATCTCCCGTTACAAGCCCGATCAATCCGCCTCCTTCCTGATCGACGCGTTGATGGTCGCGGCCGTTATTACCATGCTGTTTTGCGACTCGGGCGAGAAGCTGCGGCTTTATGCTGCCCGTTGCCTTCACATGCTGATAGTCCTCAATTGCCTGGTTGCGATCGCCGAAGGCTTGACATCGTGGCGACTGTTTCCCTTCCTCATTGAGGATCGGGTCCAGACCTGGGATCATCGGGCCACGGCTTTGCTTGGCCACCCGCTTGGTGGTGCGCTGGTCACTGGCGTCTACGCGGTGATCCTGATGACTGTGAAAGATGTTCGCGGGCTGAGCCCGCGCTGGCGCCTGCCCATCATACTCCTGTGCATGGCGACGATGCCGCTTCTCGGCGCCCGAACCTCGTTTGCTGTTGTCTATGGCGTGGCGGCGGTGATGGGCCTGCTCTTCATTTTGAAGCTGATGCGCGGCGGCGCGATTTCAGTGCGCGCATTGCTCGCCATTCTCGTTCTTGCACCGCTTGGCGTAGTCGCTGTCGCGGCAATGTACCAATTCGGCTATTTCGACAATTTCCTCGCGCGTTTTACCAATGACAGCGGCAGTGCGGCGACTCGCATTCAGTTGTTTCGCCTGTTCGACAATTTCGGGCTGCGCGAACTGCTCATCGGATTTAATCAGGACGAACTGGAGACCAGTGTACGTATAAACGGCCTCAGCGAGGGTATCGAGAACGCGTGGGCTGGCCACCTGTTGCGCTATGGTCTCGTCTTCTCGTCGGTTCTGTGGCTGGGCATCTTGAGCTGGTTTATCGAGATGCTGCGGGTCGGCGGCCGTGGCGCGATCCTGCCGCTCTTTTTCGCATTGCTGATCAACTCCACCAGCGTCGGCATAAGCGCCAAGACGACGATGCTGACCATGCCGGCCGTGCTGATACTGGCACTTGTGGCAAGGACCAGAGCTATTCCAGGAAGAGCAATTCCAGGAAAAGTGTGAGCGGTTTCCGTCCGGAATTGCTTACGGAACCACTTATCAGGAGCCGGTCGCAGCGGCCGGGGCGGCGAGGGGAGCGCGCCACCCCCTCTGAGCGAAGCAGTTCGAGCCCGTATCCATCTCAAACGCGGCCGCACATATCCCTCAACGCAAGTCTGCTGCCTCCCCAGCGGTGCCGAAGTTTACATTTGCGCGCCCGACGCTGCCGGGCCCAACAATCCTGTCGGATCGGTCTGGATCGATCTGTCCATTGAAAGTTACGGGATTCACGGCACGCCCGAACGAGGCGCGAGTCCGGCGCTCAGCGCTTGATTGTGAAGTTCTACTTCATAGCTCATCGACGTTATCGCCAATAGTCGATCGCAGGGAGCGGCGGTACCTCTCCCGTGGAAATCTGGACTCGCGCCGCAATTCGAGCCTGCGACGTCGTCGATGCTCCAGATGCGCGAGGATCAAGAGAGACACACAATGGCCGACGCGACATTTTCCCGACGCGAGGTGCTCTTGGCAGGGGGCGCGCTGACAGTCGGCGCTACTCTCGCAAAGCCACTTGAAGCCGCTGCCGCTCAACTCGCCGTAGGCGGCCCAGAGCCGACGTCGTGGGTGGATCCGACGATGCCCGACGTTACGCATCGCATGATCGAGACAAACGGCATCCGGCTGCACGTGGCCGAACAGGGTGAAGGTCCGCTTATCATCCTCTGTCACGGCTTTCCCGAATGCTGGTATTCTTGGCGGCACCAGCTTGGCGCGCTGGCGAACGCCGGGTTCCGTGCGGTAGCGCCCGACTTGCGCGGCTACGGGCGGAGCGACCGCCCGGAGGATGTGGAGAAATATACGATTCTCCATAATATCGGCGACATGGTGGGCCTTCTCGACGCCCTTGACGCCAGACAAGCCGTGATCGCCGGCCACGACATCGGTGCTGCGATAGCATGGCAAACAGCGCTTCTGCGCCCCGATCGCTTCCGGGCTGTTGTCGCGCTCAGCCCGCCGTTCCGCTCGCGAGGGTTCGGCGACTCAGGGCCGCCGACGACGCTGATGCCACACACCAAGGACGCCCTGTTTTATCAACTCTATTTCCAGACCCCCGAGGCTGAGGCGGCGCTCGAAGGCGACCTGCGTCGCACCTTCCGTTCCATGTTCTACTCGCTCTCGGGCGACAGCCCGCCACAGGCAGGCGCCGGAGGATTTGCCGCCGGAATGGTGCCCCGGAACGGAGATTTCCTGACCAATCCGGTGTCGTTGCCTTCCTGGGTCAGTGAGGCCGACATCGATATCTATGTCGAGGAATTCACGCGCAGCGGATTTCGCGGCGCTCTGAACTGGTGGCGCAACATCGATCACAGTTGGGAGCTCATGGCCGCGTTCAGCCAGGCGGTGGTGACTGTTCCGGCGCTCTACATTGCGGGCGAACACGACATGATCGTGGAGCTATTTCAACCGATCATCGCAAAACAGTCGGCAATGGTTCCCAAGCTCCGGCCCGCAGTCATGCTGCCGGGCTGCGGTCATTGGACCCAGCAAGAACGTGCGCCGCAGGTGAACGCCGCCATGATCGACTTCCTTCGGACCGTTTAGTCGAGGAAGGCTGCTCGGCCACCGAACGCGACGTTCGAGGCCGCCGGCGGATTGACGAACGAGACCAGCTTATAGGAGCTCACATGTCGTCGCAAACCGTGTTCCTAACCCAGCTCGTCCTGGGGTATGTCTCGTGGCTGCTTTTCTTTGGCGCGTACATCTGGCCAAGGCTCAACTCGATGGATCACTTCGATGCGCAACGTGCTATTGCGGCCGTGCACAATTTCCGCGTCATCGGGCTTGCCTTTCTCCTTCCGGGGGTTGTCGGCTCCAACCTGCCTGACGGCTTCGCCACGTTCGCGGCCTATGGCAACTTCGCGACCGGGGCGTTATCCATGCTGGCGCTGCTCGCGATCAGGATGCGTCCGCTGTTCTGGCTGCTCGTGCTCGCCTTCAACCTTGTAGGGATGGCGGACATTGCCCTCGACTCCTACCACGCGGTCCAGGTCAATCTTCCTGCAGCCGCGGGCGAACTCGGCGCCATGTACGCGTTCCTGATCATCTATATGCCGTTGCAGATGATCTCACATCTCACCGCATTCTATCTGCTCGCGCGTTCTCAGTTGAACACCGTTTCGTCCGGCGTCGGCGATGCGGCCGGGTCCTAGCGCTCTCCGTCTTCTGTGCTTCGTGATGGCTCGCCAACCCGCATCGCCGCGAAAGCCACTGTATAAGCTCATACCCGCGCGGGACTGGAAGGAGCATGGTGTCGAGATCGATGAAAGCAACCGCACTCGCAATCCTTCTGATTGTGACGACAGCCGCCGGCCTCGCGGTCGCATATCCCACGGCGGCCGCTATAGCGTGCCCGAGCTGCCTGGGGTTCAAAAAGGCCTCGGGTCAAGTCTATGTCGAGGAGGGGATGACGCCTCAGCAGCAGGCAGCAGCGCTTGAGACAATCGCCATGGCTCGCGAACGGCTTCGCCAGTTCTACGGGGCGACAGAAAGTAATCCCGAGATCTTCGTCTGCGGTGACGACAATTGTTACCGCAAGATCGGCGGTAGCAAATCGCGCGGCATGGCTGTCCTCAATCTCGCGCTGTTCCTCTCGCCCGAAGGCGTGACCGTTACCATTGCATCACACGAGATGTCGCACATCGAACTTCATGTCCGGATCGGGCTGGTCAAGACTTTCCGTCGTGATGTGCCGCAATGGTTTGATGAGGGCGTTGCGGTCCTGGTTT
Source organism: Mesorhizobium sp. B2-5-13 (assembly GCF_006440535.1). Classification (NCBI taxonomy): domain Bacteria; kingdom Pseudomonadati; phylum Pseudomonadota; class Alphaproteobacteria; order Hyphomicrobiales; family Phyllobacteriaceae; genus Mesorhizobium; species Mesorhizobium sp. B2-5-13. The sequence continues at coordinate 105,012 of NZ_VFUI01000016.1, forward strand.
CGGATGACGACCGCTACCTGAAGCCAATATCATCGCCCGATCGTTGCCTGGTTGAACCGGATGGCGCGCCGACGACGAGGAGCGCCTGGATTGAAAGTGCGGCATCGGCCAGCCTGTACGCGAAAGCTGCCTGCCGGGTAAGCAGGTGGATTGCAGATCACGGCGGCTCCCACGCCATAACGCGGCTGTTAGAGAAAATCATCGCAGGCGAATCCTTTGGGATGGCCTATTGATCGCCTTTTGCGCCCCTGCTGGAAGGTCACTGCCGGGCTCAGCAGCAGACCGCCACCACCTGCCGACAGCGTATTGAGGTCCAGGCCATAGAGCCCGCGCCGCAGAGCAATACCAGTGGAGCCAGTCCATCGGGCAGAAAAAACGTGCCGCGCGCCTGGCCGGTTCCGGTCAGCGGTCGCGAGTGACGATCAACCTCCGGGCGGTGCAGTCCGCTTAGGACCCGAGGGCGGCACTCGCTGATGATGGGTGCCGCCTTGCGCGTCCGTCAGGCGACAGGGCTGTTACCGGGCTTTGGCCGACGGTGCCGTCTTACCCTGAGTCACCGACGGCGGGGTCCTGAGTGAGGCACCGGTCTGCGTATCAGTGGCCGGGACGGTATGCTCGTCGCCCGACAGCGGACTGCCCTGGCCCGGCACAGCGTCGGCTGTCGGCGCACTGTTGTTTATGCCGTTCATGAACGGCTGGCTCGAGGTCGTCAGGCCCCCGGCCGACGTAGCGGTGAAGAGGTGATCGGCTGCCGACGCGGGGCCGGCAAGCAGCGAAAACGCCGCAATGACGATGAGAGTTCGCATGACGGATACTCCGATAACTGCCTGTCCGATGCCGGCCTTACGGTGGCAGGGACGGCCGTCCCTTCACGATCCCAACGCCGCGCTTCTCGCTGCGTTCCCGATAGTTTCGTTTTCGACGCTAAGAAATGTCTTTCACTGGTACACACCGGCGTGCGGCTGCAGAGCGAGCTCAGGCGCTTTGTGAGCGTGGATGGAAAGGCGTCCGGATTGCACGTTGAGTTGCCCGTGAGGTTGCGCCAGTCTTCACCGAGCAAGTCCGCTCCGCACGCCGCGCGGCTGCTGAGAACCCTCTCATCACGCAAGAGGCGGCGGGGCGTGTGCAAGACCGCTCCTGACCAGAGGCCGAACCTGGCGCGCACTTGCACGGGCAGGCAATCCATCACAGAAACCATATTCCCGCTTCGAACCGAACGCTTTCGCCGCAAAATTCGCCGCGAAAGTCGGACGTATGCCGATCATGGACGACCGTGGTGCCGCTCCGAAAAAAAATTCGGGCGACCTCTTGAACAAAAAAAACGTGATTCCCAGATCGTTTTCGTCGAGGCTTCGGCTCGACATAGTTCGTCGCGGCGGCGCTGCCGCGACCCATGTTGCTTCACGGAGGATATGGCTATGAGAAGCTTTGATTATTCCCCTCTTTACCGCACCACGGTCGGCTTCGACCGACTGTTCGACATGCTCGAAAACGGCGTGCGCTCCGACTGGCCTCCCTACAATATCGAGAAGAATGGCGACAACGATTATCGTATCACGATGGCCGTCGCCGGCTTCGGTGTTGACGAAGTCGAGCTTGTGCAGAACGGCCCTGAATTGTCCGTGACCGGACAGAGGAAGCCCGATCAGCAAAATCGGGAAATCCTCCATCGCGGCCTTGCGACAGGAAACTTCAAGCAGGTGTTCAAACTTGCGGACCACGTCAAGGTCAAGGCGGCCAATATTCATAATGGCCTGCTGTCGGTGGACCTGGTCCGCGAAGTGCCCGATGAACTCAAGCCTCGGCGCATCGAGATCTGCTCCGAAGCCAGAGCGGTTCCGCTTCAGGACAGCGGCAACAAGCAATCCATAGATTCAGAGCCGCAACGCAAGGTGGCCTGATACCGGAAACCTCAGTCTGTGGTCCGCCTCCCGGCTCGGCCGGGAGGCACAGATCGCGGAGAATGGAGATGAGATCGCAAGCTTACTGTTTTCATGAATCCAAACTGACAGATCACGTTGCGGGATTCGCTGCCGTGCGTACGCCGGAGGACGTCCTGAACGAAGAAATGACGATCGACGAAAAGAGGGCTTTGCTCGCCTTCTGGGCTTCGGACGCCAATGCGGTTCCTGACAATCCCGCCCTACGCCAGTTGGACAGCGGTGCCGTTGCGCAAGTCAAAGAAATTCTTCGTGCGCTCCGCACCCTGGACGAGATCGGGCGCAAGCCGCCAGCCAGGGCACCGGTTGACCGCAGTCCGTCTTCAGACCGGCGTCGCAACAAAGCCAGGCGCGGTTGGATACGGTACCCCTGGCGAGATGACGATGACGATGATCCGCCGCCGGTTCCGGCGTATGCCGGCGTTCCGCCCAGATGTGGTGATGGCGGCATGTTCGCGGAGCCTGAGCATGCCATCGCGTGAAAACCTGAATCGGCAAACCAATTCGTTCAACCGAATGGAGGACTACATGGACGACAGGACGTTCGATCGACCGGTGTTGGTCAAGGATGGCCAGTTCATTCAAGAAATAGGAAGTCTTGAGGATGCCTTCGATTTCTTGGACGAGTGGCCGCGGGAGCGGCGGGGCCCGATTTTCGAAACGGCTTTCCGGGCTTGCCAGCGTGCTTACGATGGCCAGATACCACTGTCGGTCGCGCGCGATGCCGTCGCTGGCTTCGCGAGATCTGTCAAGATCCTGCAGGAGCCGCTTGCTCCGCTGCCCTGGATGAGTGGTACCAAATCAGGCCGCGGTGGGATAGCCGCCTAGCTGCGACACGGCAGCGGCACTGCCCAGAGGTGTCGCTGCCGCAGCTCAGTACGGGTAGCCGACCAGTCAAGCCCACTACGCCGCCGTGTGTGGTGCCCGCGTATAGTCTTTGGTGCCCTTCCCGAGAGATGGGTGACAGTTCATTCCGGATAGATGGGTTACACTTTCGGCCCTTTGCAAGGAGAGCAAGGTGCCTTGGAAGGAGTGTAACGTCATGGACGAGCGGCTGAAGTTCGTCGCGCGGCTGCTGGACGGCGAGAAGATGGCCGTGCTTTGC
>NZ_VFUI01000017.1:0-103924 GCF_006440535.1 Mesorhizobium sp. B2-5-13
ATCAGGCGGTGGCTGGGTTGGTGTATGGGCGGGCAAAGGTGGCGGGAATGGTTGGGGCGTAGGGCAAGGCCGGGAACGCGGGAACGGTTTCGGTCCGGATTGCGTCGGACCGAAGTTCGCGACCGGGATTCGCACTTTGCTGGCTCCGTGGTCGACGCGGGGCGTTTCCGCGTACGCTTGGGCGATCGGCACCACGGCAAGGCCGCATGATTAGGTCCTTTGAGGCGCAAGCTGCGAGGTCGGTGCACTAGAAAGGCCCGATCCGCCACCAGCCGGTGCCGAACGAACGGATGGCCCAGCGCTGCCGCCAGGAAGCAGACACGCTTGCGGCCTTGGCGGAGAAGGTCGCGGTGCTTGCGGGGTAGGCGGAACTGCTGCGGTCGATGCTGGAGGGGTGGCAGGGGAATGCGATGTTGGCGGCAAGCGCGAGGTTGAGGAAGGGATTGGCGCGGGCGACATAAGGGAGAGGCAGACGTTTTTGCTGTGAGGGTGGGGGGAGACACAACTCAGGATCGAAGTGCCCGGGCGGGCGACCGAACGGCGAGCACTGCAGACAAGGCACGTGTCTACCCGATCATTCGCCCCGCCACGCGGACGCCGAAAACTGCGTTACCGATTCCGGCCTAAGCTGACTTGCAAAGTGGATTTAAATAAACCTCGCTATCTGCTAGCTCATAACCGTTGCGTTGAAAGAGGTGAGCAAATAGCAATCAGTAAAACGCTTTGAGGTGCGTCGTCTTCCTGGAAAGTTTCAACTTGACACGAAAGCCGAAGCACGCAGTTCCTGAATACCTTGAATTCCTGCGCCGCCAAGCGGCGGACAGTATATAATTGCCAAGCGATCGTGGCGTGTGACATCGCCAAGTTCAATGTTGTTGACAGTGTTGACTTTAGGAGATTCCTTTCGTCCAGATGATAACCGATCAGGCACGCGAATTGGCTCACATGTCGCTTACGACGTATTCTAAAGCACCCTCGAAAAATTCGAGATCAAAGTGGCGAGTGTCGCCGACGTTTATCAAGCCTGCTTACCCACTGAGGCCCAGATTATGAAGATCATGGGACTGGGCAGCGACCTTGTGAATGTTAGACGGATACGGCACTCGTTGGACCACCTCGGTCGACCTTGGGTGAACAAAATCCTTTCGCCAGCCGAGTTGGGCAGAGCACCGTCTTGGGACAACGCAGAATATGTCGCTAAGCTGTTCGCCGCCAAAGAAGCATGCTCGAAGGCCCTAGGGACCGGTATGACCGCAGGGGTGCAATGGACCTGCATCGAAATCGAATTGCCGGGGACGGCACGTCTTTCGAAAGGCGCACTGCGTCGCATGAACGCTATCGCCGGTAGAGGTCAGCAAGGCCTTATTGTTATTGACACTTTTTGCAAGGACGGCGTAGCCGGCGCGACCGCAATCTTCTTTGGAGCCGCTCTCTGATTTCGACGAGAGTTGACTTTTCTAACGAAAACGCCATAGTTATGTTCGATTTTCGAACACGAGGTATGCCATGGACGTAGCCATCGATGATCTCGGGAAGACCTTCGACGCAAAAAAGCCGGAGCTTGTTGAGCGTCTTAAACAGTGGTTCGACAACGAAACCACTTCAATCGACGACCTTATCTCTACATCCGCTCCAAGTGGCACTGGAGGGTCGGTCGTCTCTGCGAGGCCTGCCATTGATTCCAAGCGCGTTGTGGACACTACTGTGATCACGGAAGAGATCCTTGGCATTGAGTTGCCGCCAGAGATCATCAAGCCGGGTGGCTACAACGACTTCCAAGAAATGGTCGACCATTTGGTGCCATTGCTTCGGCGGGTCTACACGAAGGATTTGAAGGTCAAGAAGCCGCTCGTGAAGGCTGCAGCGTAAGGGGGATGACATGGCAGACGAACGGGATCGATGGCAGGAGATTGGCGAACGCCTGCGCAAAGCTCGAGAATATCAGGAACTGAAGCAGGAGGACGCCGCTGACGCGCTCGGCATACCGCGCTCGGCGATCTCGCAGATCGAGAACGGCCGACGAAAGGTTGATGCCGTAGAACTAGCTAATTTCGCTCGGCTGTATGGACAAGCGATCGAGTACCTAACCGGAGAGGCGACACCGGAGCAGATCCCCGCCACCGTCACGGCACTGGCCCGGGCTGCTAAGGACCTTTCTGACGCGGATCGCCAAGAGCTACTTCGCTTCGCTGAGTTCCTTCAAGCTCGACCAGCAAAGAGAACGGACAATGGCTAGATCGCCGACGTCCGCGGCAAGGCTATGGGCAGTTGCGGAAGCAAAGCGCGTTCATCGGGCTTTGGATCTGGAGAAGCGGGCGACGGAGACGGGCGGACAGGTCGACATATTCGAGGCCGTCGCCGAACTCGACATCGCGCTGATTTTCAAGCCACTTGAGTCCGCGTTGGGGTTCTGTCTGCCCACGCCCTTGCGCGGCATCATGGTTACGACGCAGCGCAGTTTGCACATCCAACGGTTCACAGCCGCCCACGAGTTGGGACACGTAATCCTCGACCACAAGGGTAGCATCGACAAGGAGCAGCAAATCCTTGCTCGCGATCCCTTCTCGGGATCGAAGGGCGATATCCAGGAAATCCAAGCAGAAGCATTCGCCGCAGAGTTCCTCCTGCCGCGCTGGCTTTATATTTACCATGCCAAAGCGCAGGAATGGGGCACTGGTCATCTCCGTAATCCGGACGGTCTACCAGCTGTCGTTACGCATGGGCGCGAGCTACACCGCTACCTGCTGGGGTCTCGCTGGCCATCAACTCCTAAGTCGCGCTGACGTAGAGATTCTCCGCAAGACCAAGGTGACACAGCTCAAGACGTCCGCAGGCAAAACATTCAAACCAGAAAACTCCTGGTCGGACGTCTGGCGCTTCACGCGCAAAGACTCTGGTTCAAAGGTCAGTGGCAATCCCGACGATCTTCTTCGCTTCGATCTCGATGAGATGGTGGCCAGTGGACATTATTGGGATCTCAGCGACCTCGACCGCGCTGGCTACAAGGTTTTGGCTGATGAGTCAGATTTCTCCCGTGAGCCGCTTGTGTATGGCTCACCAGCCATACGCAGCGTGATCGCCAGACCGCCTGGTCGCGGCTCTGCTGATATTCGTCTTCATGAACGTCAAGTAGCCGACAGCGAAGGTGACGATGAGGTCGACTTCCAGCTTCGGGTCGTGCTGGACGGTAGGGAAGATAAGGGCCTGTCGAGGACCGAATTGCGACGCCGAGGTATCCAGCGGTGATCGCAACAAAGGTCGACTTTCGTTCAGACCTGCCACCGGCAGAAAGGCAAGGGCGACGAACCTGCTGCCTCGCATTCGCAACTTCGAGTGCCCATGAGCACTCGCGTGGGGACGGAAGGTCGCTGTCGATCGAGTATCTCTACTTCCAGTCAGTTGGCCGCTCGCCCGGCGCGAACCCTGACATGGGTGTAGCGATGGGGGCGGTTGCCTCCGCCATTCAGGATGACGGTCAACCATTGGAGGCGATCTGGCCCTATCAACAGGTCCAGCTGTACGCGCCCGACTGGATGCCACCTGACAATCTCGGTCAGCTGTTTCATGCAGACGCTGATGTCGGCAAACTTGAGGCAAAGAAGATTTGCGAGCACCTCGATCAGGAACGTGTTGTCGTTTTGGGGTTGGTCATCACCGAGGGTTTTAGGACCCCAGACCAAAGCGGACGTATCAACGTATCAGCAACTGATCCGGAGCGTGGTGGTCACGCCGTCCTCGCCGTTGGATACGGGTACGACCAGAACGGCGATCTCTACGTGCTGATAAGAAACAGCTGGGGCACAGCCTGGGGGCTGAAAGGCCACGCCTGGGTTTCTAAGGCTTACCTGGACGCGCAACTCTACGAAACAGCTGTCATTTTTAAGCGAGAGCAATGATGCAACTGATCAAGGGCACAAGCACACCCGAAGTCTGGCTGGCAGCCTGCGAGTATCTGAGACCGCTGCCGGAGCATGAGGACTTCGACGTATTCCTTCACATCACCGATCCATCGCCTCTTTCCAAAGCGGATGCCAAAGTCCTGGGTGGCGTCGACGACTTCCTCGTCGGACACGGTGGGGTTTCGGTCAACACTGTAGCCGAAACGATTTTTCCGCTGCAGGACTACCTTCGAGGCGGCAAGGACGCGGTCTTCGAAACCTATCCAGAGCGGATGGCGAGGATTCACGCGGTGCGAACCGACAGGCAGTGGGGCAATTATGCCATGCGCATCCTCCGTCAGAAGGATCGAGACGGGACCATATATAATCCGCTGAAGGATCTTCTGAAAAAGATCCAAGGGCATGGACAGTACAAAGCCACCTTTGAGCTCGGGCTGGGCAATGCGATGGAGGTTTACGAGGCGTTTGGCGACGACATTGCCATCTACGATGGGGCGGCCGATCGCCGCCCCTTGTACGGACACCTGCCCTGCCTAATGCATCTCAGCATCAAGTTGGACCACGGTAAGGTTCGACTAAACGCTACCTATCGCGCCCATTATTACGTCCAGCGCCTGCTTGGAAATCTGGTCGGCCTTGCCCGCCTACAGTATTTCTTGGCCCACGAGGCGGGGCAAGAGATTGGCCCGCTCACGATTAATTCGACCTATGCCAAACTGGACACCGGCGCTGGTGGCAGATGGAATCTAGGCGATATCGATGCGCTGCTGGCGACAAGTCGGCAGATTTACACGATTAAGGAGGCAGCATGACCACGCTTGCGCGCAAGAGTTCGTTCTCGGTCGCCGATTTCGTCTACGAATTACAGCTTGAGCAGCTGCGCCATGACGAAACGTTTCACAAGGATGTGGTGATCCTACCGTTGGCGGAGCGGGTGAAACACATGGCGCTGCACAACGCCAAATATGTTGGCTACTTTTTCGAGGCTGCCGATGCGGATCGCTTCGCGGCGGTTCTCACGGATGCCTTCATCATCACGCTCGCCACAGCCAACACGATCAACCAAGACCTCGGCGAGGCTGTTGCAGACGAGTGGGCTTCGATTTCCGGTCTTGATGAAGTGCCGATTCGCTTACCTAAGAGTCAGAGCACATTCATCCGATCGTTCGCCATTTCTACGGGACTTCTCGCAAAGGCGTGCGAATCCTGGGACCATCTGGAAATGGCCCCTTTCAACACAATGATGCGCGAAAGCAACCTAGACTTATTTAGGCTCGTGGTTGGATACGCGGCCGAATTGAAGCTGGGTCTCATCGAGCGTTATCGCAATCGGCTAAGGTTTATCGAGCGCCGTTCGATCTTCCATCGGACCTTGGCGGCAGGTGGTTGAAGATGTTCTGGGGCAACGACGAGCTGAAGCGCCGCCTTGATGATCTCATCGAACCCTACGAACCAAAGCTCCTGGACAGGGCCACCTATCGGCTGACGATCGGGGCAGAGATTTACGTCTCCCCCACAGGCGTCGGCAGTGACACGAAGCTGAAGACAAAGAAGCTTCTCAGCCCTGGCGAGCACTTCCAGATCCCCGCAGGCCAGTTCGCCCTGCTTATCACCGAGGAGATCGTCTATGTACCAGAGGATGCACTAGCGTTCATTTCGATACGAGCCCGCTACAAGTTCCAAGGGCTTGTCAATGTCTCCGGGTTCCATGTTGACCCGGGGTTTCGTGGGCGCCTGATTTTCTCAGTCTTCAACGCCGGGCCGAGTTCAGTCCACCTTTTCCGTGGCGAAGATTGCTTCCACATATGGTTTGCAGACCTGCGCGATCAGATACCGATGGGCGACAAGATCGGCTACAAAGACATTCCACCTGATCTGGTGAAGCATATTGCGGACGGTATCCAGTCGCTTTCCGGCCTTGAGATCAAGATCAACGAAACCGATAAGAGGATTTCCGATCAGCTGGTGGCAGTCGAAAAGCAGCAAGCAATTATTTGGTGGCTGGGAACGCTGCTCCTGGGCATCGGCATTACCCTGACGGTCAGCCAGTTCACAAAATCGCCGCCGTCGGCTACTCCCTCGGTCACGGTGGTAACTAGTCCGACAGCGCCTGCTGCATCGGTGGACCCAGCCGCGCCCGCAGCACCAGCCGCAACGCCGACAGCGCCAACAGTGGCACAACCCGCGACACCTGGAGGCCAGCCCCCAGCGCCTTAGCCCATCTACGTCGTTAGTGCTTTCGCCGGGTGACCTGAAGGGCTAGGAAGGACCGGTCTTGCCACGAGCACTCGAATGAAATTTTCACCAGTTATGGACAGCTACTGGCGCTTTGCCCATGAGCGCCAACAGGTTTACTTCAAGCGCCTGCAGGATCCGATCGGTCCATGGACCAACGACCCGATTATTGGCCAGTATCGCTTCACCAATGCCTATCGCGCGGCAGATCGCGTAAGCCAGTACCTAATCCGTCACGTCCAGTACAACGATGCCCGATCGCAAAGCGTCGAGGAGCTCTTTTTCCGCACCTTGCTGTTCAAAATCTTCAACAAGATCGAAACGTGGGAGTCCCTCGAGAGGATCGTCGGACCACTGTCCTGGGCCAGCACCTCACTTGAGAAGATATCCAATGCTTTGGACCGGATGATGGCTGGCGGCCAGCCGGTTTACTCTGCAGCCTACATCATGCCGGCACCGAAATTAGGCTCGGTGAGAAAGCACGCCAACCATATCGCCTTGCTCAAGATGATGATGGAGGAAGGCTTGCCAGCCCGGGTCGCTAAGGCCCGAAGCCTCCGCGAAGTCTTTGACCTCCTTGTCCCTTACCCCGGCCTCGGCCGCTTCCTTGCGTTTCAGTACGCCATCGACCTGAACTACTCGTCCATGCTGGACTTTGACGAATCCACCTTCGTCGTCGCTGGGCCTGGCGCACTCGATGGCATAGCCAAGTGCTTCCTCGACACGGGCGGGCTGTCTGCTGAAGACATCATATACGAGGTGACTGACAGCCAAGCTGGAGCATTCGCGCGGCTTGGATTACATTTTGCTGGCTTGGGTGCTCGGCCGCTGCAGCCGATTGACTGCCAGAATCTTTTTTGCGAGATTTCCAAGTATGCTCGGGTGGCGCATCCCGAAGTTGCCGGCGTCTCGGGGCGAACCCGCATAAAGCAGCACTATCGCGCGAGCCTTCGAGCACCCGGCCCCCCCTTCTTTCCGCCCCGATGGAAGATCGAACTGCCGGCGGCGGGAGATAGCATGCGTTTATCAACGCAACTATCGTTGGCATTGTCGCTGAATAACCTATCCGCGTAAATTCGCATCGCCCGCAACAGGCCCCCATGGCGCTCCGCGACATGGAGCACGATCGCCCCCCGACTCGAACAAAGCGAGCTCGCCTTCCTCATAGGTCGGGATTTGACCGAAGAGGTGAAGCGCGCGATGCGCCGGCTGCTTCATCGCTTCGAACGAGACCAGGCGAACCCCGTAAGGCTGCCCCACTTCTTCGAGCGTCGAGCGAACGGGCATGTCACGCGCCAGTCCCTGGCCGCCATCAGGCGACCGTTCAAAGACGGTGATGGTGGGAAGCGTCTTGTCGGTCATGGCTGCCCCTCTGATAGCGCGCTATCCCCAGGAGCGATCGAAACCAGACCGGCCCGACGACACGCCGGCAAAAGTCGATGAGATTTCCGCGCTCCATGATCGCCAATTCGATCTCGGCCACTCAGACGTCTGAGACCCTAGGCTAAGCAATGGAGGTGAGCCGGTCGCCCCCTCACCCCCCCGCCAGCCGCGGCAGCAGAAAAATCTCCGCCCCCGGCGGCAGCTCCTTGCTCCACGTATCCCGATAAATCGTCCCGTCGATCGCCACGGCTATGCCGCGGTCGATCCATGGCTCCAGGCCGGGATACTGTTCAGCCAGTTTCCTGAACAGTTCCCTGATGTCCTTGGCCTCGACCTCGACCTTGCTCTTGCCTCCGGCGGTCGTGGCCAGCGCGCCCCAGAGCGTGACTTCGACCATCAGAACCTCATCTGGCCCTCAGCCTTCCCGTTCCGCCTCGATCGCCGCCAGGATGCGGGGCGGCGACATTGGGATGTGGGTCATGCGCACGCCGGCTGCGTTCGACACCGCGTTGGCGATCGCCGCCAGCGGCGGCACGATCGAGGTTTCGCCGACGCCGCGCACGCCATAGGGGTGGTTGGGGTTGGGGATTTCCAGGATCTGCGTGTCGATCATCGGCAGGTCGGAGCAGACCGGGATGCGGTAGTCGAGGAAGCCGGCGTTCTGCAGCCGGCCGTCCTTGCCGTAAATATACTCCTCGTTGAGCGCCCAGCCGATGCCTTGCGCCGCACCGCCCTGGTACTGGCCCTCGACATAGGTCGGGTGCACCGCCTTGCCGGCATCCTGCACCACCGTGTAGCGGATCACCCTGGTCGAACCCGTCTCGGGATCGACCTCGACGTCGCATATATGGGTGGCGAAGGAGACGCCGGCGCCGTCGGCGACGAGCTCGCTGTGGCCGGCGATCGGCCCGCCGGTCTTGCCAGACTGCGCCGCGATCTCCTTCAGCGACAGCTTGCCGAGATTGCCGTGCTTCTCGCCCCTGGCGACCGCGTGGCCCTGTTCCCAGATCACGTCATCGACCGAAATGTCCCACATCTGCGCGGCGCGCTCGCGCAGGATTTTTATCGCGTTGCGGGCGGCCGAGATCGTCGCCATCGAGGACGAGAAGGTGCCCCGGCTGCCGTCGGTCATGTCGTTGTAGCCGAGGCTCGACGTGTCGGCGACGATGGCCTTGACCTGCTCATAGGCGATGCCGAGCTCCTCCGCCGCCACCAGCGACAGCGAGGCGCGGGAGCCGCCGACGTCGACCGTGCCGACGGCGAGCGAGACCGAGCCGTCCATGCCGATGTTCAAATCGGTGCAGGTCTGGCCGCCGAAATTGAACCAGAAGCCGCAGGCCATGCCGCGCCCCTGATTTGCTTTAAGCGGCGCCTTCATGTGCGCATGGTTCTTCACCGCTTCCAGCGTCGGGCCGATGCCGATCGGGCCGTAGACCGGGCCGTAGGACGACCGCGTGCCTTCCTGGGCGGCGTTCCTGATGCGGAACTCGACCGGATCCATGCCGAGCTCCTTGGCGAGCTCGTCGACGGTGCTTTCCACCGCGAAGGCCGCCATCGGGGCCGACGGCGCGCGATAGGCGGCGGTCTTCGGCCGGTTGACCAGCACTTCGAAGCCCACGGTCTTGACGTTGTCTAGACGATAGCAGGCGAACGCCGTCATGGCGCCGATCTCGGCCCAGGTGCCGGCATAGGGGCCGCTGGTGTAGCGCAGCGTCGCTTCGGCCGCCGTGATGGTGCCGTCCTTGCGGGCGCCGATCTTGACGTCGATCGAGGTGGCGCTGGTTGGCCCTGAGGCGCGGAACACCTCGTCGCGGGTCATCACCAGCTTCACCGGGCGTCCGGCCTTGCGCGACAGTGCGAGCGCCACCGGCTCGGCCCAGACATGGGTCTTGCCGCCGAAACCGCCGCCGATCTCGGACGAGGTGACGCGCAGCTTCGAGGCTTCCATGCCGAGCAGCTGCGCGCAGTGCTGGCGATAGACGAAATGACCCTGCGTACAGACCCACAGGTCCGCCGTGCCGTCGGCGCTGACATTGGCCACGCAGGCATGCGGCTCGATATAGCCCTGGTGCGTCTGCTCGGTCTTGAACGAGCGCTCGACGATGAAATCGGCCTGCCCGAAGCCCTGATGGACATCGCCATGGCCGAACTGCGAGCGCTTGGTGACGTTGGAGGGCTTGACCGGCTTTTCCTCCAGCCCCTCTGTGAAGATCGTGTCGTTGATCAGCGGGGCGTGGTGCGCCATCGCCTCGTCGACATCGGTGACATGCGGCAGCACCTCGTAGTCGACCTCGATCAGCTTCAGCGCTTTCTTCGCCGTATGGGCATCGATCGCGGCGACCGCGGCCACCGCATGGCCGTCATAGAGCGCCTTGGTGCGCGCCATGCAATTGTCGAGGATGTCGTACATGGCGGCATCGCCGTCGGTGAGGTCAGGCAGGTCGGCGGCGGTGATGACCGCCTTGACGCCGGCAAGCGCTTCCGCCTTCGAGGTGTAGATCTTCCTGATCTTGGCATGCGCGTGCGGGCTGCGCAGCACGCGGCCGACCAGCTGGCCGGCCATGTTGAAGTCGGCGCCGTAGCGGGCGCGGCCGGTCACCTTGTCGACACCGTCGGGACGGATCGGGCGCGTGCCGACGGATGCGAATTTACGCCCCGAAAATCGCGGATCGAAATTCATCTCAGGCTCCCTTCATAACGATTGCCGCGTCCTGGACGGCGCGCACGATCTTGTCATAGCCGGTGCAGCGGCAGAGATTGCCGGCCAGGCCGAAGCGGATTTCCTCCTCGGTCGGGTCGGGGTTTTTGGCGAGCAGGTCCTTGGCCGCGATCAGGAAGCCGGGCGTGCAGATGCCGCATTGCAGGGCGGCGTGCTCCAAAAACTTCTGCTGCAGCGGGTGCAGCGTATCGCCATGCGCCATGCCCTCGACGGTCTCGATGCGGCGGCCTTCCGCTTCCGCGCCGAGCACCAGGCAGGAACACACCAGCCGGTCGTCGACGATGACGCTGCAGGCGCCGCAATCGCCGGTGCCGCAGCCTTCCTTGGCGCCGGTCAACCCGAGCCGGTCGCGCAGCACGTCGAGCAGCGTCTCGTCGGGCTGGCAGAGATATTCGACGCTGTCGCCGTTGATTGTGGTTGAAACAGCTACACCAGCCATCATTTGCCTCCTGCGCGTGCATAGGCGGTCTGTGCGGCTCTCCTCGCCAGCACGCCCGCAACCTTGCGTCTGAATTCGATTGTGCCTCGCTTGTCGTCGATGGGCCGGCAGGCCCCGGCGCAGACCTTGGCCAGCCGCTCTAGCGCTGCCTCGTCGAGCTTGCGGCCGATCAGGGCCTGCGCCCCTTCTTCCACCAAAAGCACGGTCGGCGCGGCGGCGCCGATCGCCACGCGGGCCGCCGTCACGACGCCGGCTGCGTCCACCGTCAGGTTCACGCCGGCGCTGACCACGGCGATGTCCATCTCGGTGCGCGGAATGAACCTGAGATACGCATCGGCCGAGCGTGGCGCGCGCTTGTCGAGCAGGATCGCCTCGATGATCTCACCCTTGGCGAGCGATGTCCGGCCCGGCGCGGTCGGCACCGTCTCCACGGCAATGGTGCGCTTGCCCGACGGGCCGACGACCACGGCCTTGGCGCCAGCCGCCACCAGCGCCGGCACGCTGTCGGCCGCCGGCGAGGCATTGCACAGATTGCCAACAATGGTGCAGCGTCCCTGCACCTGCTTGGAGCCGATCAGCTTCGCCGCTTCGACGACGCCAGGCCACGCCTTCTTGAGCGCGGCGTTCTCGCCGAGCACGGCGCAGGGCACGGCGGCCCCGATGCTGAAGCCGTCGGCGGTTTCCCTGATGTCGCGCAAGCCGGCGATCGACTTGATGTCGATGATCAGCTCGGGTTCGACAAAGCCGCCCTTCATCCTCACCAGCAGGTCACTGCCTCCGGCAAGAATGGCGGCCGGACCGGCCGACCCGGCCAGTTGGCCGACGGCATCTTCGATTGAAAGCGGACGTATGTAGCGCATCGTCTCCCCTTGGTATCGCGATTTCAGCGACCGTTATAAACAATCGTCTCATAATGACCATCCGTTTCCCGGGCCGAGGCGATTGGGCCAGGTGCGGCAAAATGCGGTCCACCTCACCTGAAGCCCGCCCAGGGAAGCGCAGGTGCAGGGCCGCATTAAGGCTTGACCGGATGATGCCGCGCGTCAATCCTCTGTCCCAGGGGAGGAGTTTCCATGCCACGTCTCTTGGCTGCGCTTTGCGCCGTGATTCTGGCCTCGCCGGCGGGCGCCGCGACGCTCTACTACGGCTCACGGGTCGGGATGGAGCTCACCATCGTCAAAAAGTCAGGGATCGGCTCCACGCACGCCGGCATCCTGGCCAGACACGACAGGCGGAAGGCGCGCGTCTACTGCCGTGAATATGGCCACGATTTCACCGAGGAGTGCATCGACGCGGAAATGAAGGCGCCGCTGCACTTCGAAATCACCGCCAACTGCAAGACCGGCGAGTTCACCACCTTCTATGGCGCCAAGATGCTGTTCCAGGGCCGCAACAAGGGCACCGATGTTACGACCGATTACCGGATCACCGCCGTAGACGAGAACGTGGTGCTGGATGGCTCCGGCGCCTCGGGCTACGACTACACACTCGACCAGTTCAAGGCGCTCTGCCCCAACCGCGTGCGGTAGCCGATCCACAAGGGAGTGCCGTGTCTGGCCCGCCGAAGCCTGGGAGTTGGACCGTGGCAGGCACGGCCGTTTATCGCTAGCACAGGACTGCAGTGGAGGCGAAAAACCATGACCCTGACCAATCGCGACATTGTCGAACTGACCGAGTGGCGGCGCAAGCTGCACCGCCAGCCGGAAATCTCGAACGAGGAGGAGAAGACGGCGGACGAGGTCGTCGCCTTTCTCGCCGACACCGGGCCGGACAAGGTGCTGACCGGCCTCGGCGGTCACGGCGTCGCCGCCATCTACGACAGCGGCAAAAACGGACCGACCGTCCTGTTTCGGTCCGAACTCGATGCGCTGCCGATCGAGGAACTGTCCGGCGTGCCGCATTCATCGCAAGTGCCGGGCAAGTCGCATATGTGCGGCCATGACGGACACACCGCGATCCTGGCCTCGCTTGGCCGCCAGTTCGGCCGCGAGCGGCCGGCCAGCGGCCGCGTCGTGCTGATGTTCCAGCCGGCGGAGGAAACCGGCAATGGCGCGGCCGGCGTCGTCGCCGATCCCCGCTTTGGCGAGATCGCGCCCGATTTCGCCTTCTCGCTGCACAACCTGCCCGGCGTGCCGTTCGGCGAGGTCAGGCTCAAGCCCGGCGTGGTCAACTGCGCCTCGCGCGGCATGCGCATCGTGCTGGAGGGCAAGACCGCGCATTCCTCCATGCCCGAGACCGGAACTTCGCCCATGCCGGCGATCTCAGAGCTGATGCCGGCTTTGCCCGCGCTCGGCCGCGCGACCTTCGCCGATGATGATTTCTCCATGATCACCGTCACGCATGCGCGAATGGGCGAGGCGGTGTTCGGCATCGCGCCTGCTTACGCCGAGGTCTGGGCGACGCTGCGCACCCGCCGCGACGAGCGCATGGCGGACCTCTGTGCGGCCACTGAGGCGCTGGTCAAGGAGATCGCCGGCCGGCACGGCCTCTCCGCCAGCTGGGACTATCACGAGATCTTCGTCGCCAGCGTCAACGCACCCGATGCGGTCGAGCATCTGCGGCGCGCCCTCGACGAAGAGAGCGTCGCGCATGGCGAGGAAGCCCTGCCGATGCGCGCCTCGGAGGATTTCGGCCTGTTCGGCCACAGCGCCTCGTCGGCGATGTTCTTCCTCGGTGCCGGCGAACGCCACCCCGCGCTGCACAATCCCGATTATGACTTTCCCGACGACCTGATCCCGATCGGCTCGAGGATCTTCATGCGCACGGCGCGCAACCTGCTCGGCTGATTTCAGCGCAACCCGGCCAGCACCGCGGCTCCGTCCCGGATCAACTGGACATCTGGACTCTTCGAAACTGGGACATTTCCAACGGGCCGAATTGTGTGGCATCTGTCAGGCCAACGCAAGGAGTTCAAAATGTACACGCCGCCCGCCTTCCGCGACGACGACAAGGACAGCCTCATGGCGACGATCCGCGCCGCGCGGCTGGCCAACCTCGTCACCGCCACGGCGGACGGGCCGCTCGCCACTCCCCTGCCCCTCTTTCTCGACGAAACCGAGGGCGAGCATGGCGTCATCCATGGCCATCTGGCCAGGGCCAACCCGCAGTGGCGTATTCCTTCGATCGGCGACGGGCTCGCCATCTTCATGGGGCCGGACGCCTATGTGACGCCGGCCTGGTACGCGACCAAGCAGGAAACCGGCAAGGTCGTGCCGACCTGGAACTACGCCGCCGTCCACGCCTATGGGCCGGTCGAGTTCTTCGACGATGCGGACAGGCTGCTGGAGGTCGTCACCCGGCTGACGAACCTGCATGAAGGGGCGCGCGCCGCGCCCTGGGCGGTGTCGGACGCGCCGCCCGACTTCATCCAGTCGCAGCTTCGCGGCATTGTCGGCCTGCGCATGCCGGTCGTGAGGCTCGAAGGCAAGCGCAAGATGAGCCAGAACCGCAACGCCGCCGACCGCGCCGGCGTGGCCTCCGGGCTTGCCGCGAGCGAGCGTCCGTCCGACCGCGAGGTCTCCGCCCTCATCCCGTGAAGGCACGACGTCTTACCTTGCCAGCACCAGTTCCGCGTCGTCGAGAACGTACCGGACATAACGGTAGTCGCGAATGAAGCTGATCCGGCCGTGGCGGCATTCCAGCCACATGAAATGGCTGGGTTTCGCGTCGGCCCGGTTTTCGAACACCGCGATCACCTCGCGGCCCTCGACCCATGCCGGCCTGAGCCACAAGCCGTCGCTCTTGGCATAGATGGTGAAGAACATGCCGACGTCGGCGGCCCCCGCGCGCGGCTTGTGCGTGGACTGATGGAGCCTCACATCGTCGGCCAGCAGTGCGCGCAAGCCGTCCCAGTCGCGTCGGTTGAACAGATTGACGTAACGCAGGATGGCCGCCGATGCGATGCGCTGATCGGGGAGCGGATTGGCCTCGGCGTTGATCCGCCGAAGCCGGGCGCGGCCGCGCGCCAGATGCGCCTTCACCGCATCGACGGTGATGCCGAGCAGGGCGGCGATGTCGGCCAGCGGCTCGTCGAGCACATCCCTGAGGACGACGACGCTGCGTTGCGGCACCGGAAGCTCGGCGAAGCGCGACACGGCGGTTTGCACGGCTTGCCCGCGCATCAGCACCTCCACTGGGTCGGCTTCGTCGGCTATCTCGAGCGCCGCCTCGATAGGCTCGGCAACGCGGATCGCGCGGCTGCGCAACAGGTCAAGCGCGCGGTTGTGGGCGATCCGGAACAGCCAGGGCCTGAGCCGAGGCACTTCACACAATTCCTCCAGGGCAACGACGGCGCGCGCGAACGTGTCCTGCACGACATCCTCGCCGTCGATGACCGAGCCCATCAGGCGCGAACAATAGCGGTGCAGCTCCGGCCGCAAGGCGGCGGCAAGGGCAAGCAGCCCTTCCTGCCGGTCGTGCTCCACCGCTGGCTTTCCGTCGCTCAAGGACCCGCGCTCTCCATGATGGTCACCCCCGCGTCGCCGCTGAGGCCGAAGACGACGCCCTCGCCATATTGCGGGTCTTCCAGCAGCGAGACCACCCTGTCGCCGAAAGCCCGGGGCGGCATTGGCGCGCCGAAGCGGGTGACGAATTGTTCCGGCGTGATGCCCATCGAGCCGGCATAAGCGCCGGCGGCCGCGTCGCCGATGCCGGTGTCGAGGATCATCTGCCGCGGCAGGATCGCCTGGAAGCGGATGCCGAGGCCTTTCTCCCGCGCCACGCCATTGGCGTATTTGGCCATGAACCAGAGCATGCGCTTGGCGCCACCATAGCCGCCCGACATTTGCGACCCGGTGACGGCCGCACCGCTCGACCCGACCAGCACCCGGCTGCCCGCCCCGAGCGGCAGGTTCAGCGCCGCCTGCAGCCAGTAGAGCCCGGCCTTGACATCGGTTTCCCAGGCGATGGAGAAGTCCTCCCACTTCAACTGGTCCAACCGCCCCATCCGGGGCGTGGCACCGGCGTTGAGCACCAGTATGTCAGGGCGGACCTCGCCGAGAATGCGATAGGCGGCGCCCTCGTCCGTGACATCGGCCGCGATGGTGGCGACCCCAAGCCGCGCGCCTACCGCCCGCAGCGCCTCGACGCCGCGCGCGACCACGGTCACGCTGGCACCTTGCTCGACAAGCGCTTCGACCAATCCGAGGCCAAGCCCCCGGCTGCCGCCGGTGACCACGATTTTCTTATCCTTGAGGCTCATTTGACCCTGCTCCAGTGTTTCACTGTAGCTAAGACGGTTCAGGATCGAGAAAAGAGTCAGCGATGGGCGAGATTTGTCGTCAGCCAGAAATCAGGTCGACAGTCCGCGCCGCTGCTCGCTATGGATCTTGACGAAAATTGGTACGCGGGTTTGGACATTGGGGCGCGACATGTGCTCCCATGGGCAGGTGACGAAGCGGTGGGGATGAAGTGAAGCGCGTTTTTCGATTGTTCGCGGCGGCGGTCATGGCGTCCGCGCTGAGCGGTTGCACCAGCATTTCCTACTACGCGCAATCGCTGGAGGGCCATGTCCGGATCATGGCCGCGCGCCAGGACGTCGGAAAGCTGATCCAGGCCCCTTCGACTTCAGAGGCATTGCGCGCCAAGCTGACGTCGGCGAGCGCCATAAGGCGGTTCGCCACGGATGAGCTGGCACTGCCTGAAAACAACAGCTACCGCAGCTATGTCGACATCCACCGGGACGCCGTGACCTGGGCCGTTTTTGCCGCCCCGCGATTCTCGCTTACGCCCAAGACATGGTGCTTTCCGGTTTTCGGCTGCGTTCCCTACCGGGGATACTTCGATCGGAAATCCGCGACGGAAAGCGCCATGGCACTTCATGGACAGGGGCTGGACGTCTATGTCACCGGCATCACCGCCTATTCCACGCTGGGCTGGTCCAGTGACCCGCTGCTCAGCACCATGCTGCGTCAGGACGACACCTATCTGGCGAGCCTTGTCTTTCATGAACTGGCGCATCAGCGCCTCTATGTGAACGGCGATTCCGCATTCAATGAGGCTTTCGCGGTTTCCGTCGAAACCACCGGCACAAGAAAATGGCTCCGCGCCGCCGGCGATCGCGCCGGATTGCGCCGCTACGAAGCCGACCGCAAACGCAGCGCCGATTTTCTCGGACTGGTGTCGAAAACGCGCGACGAGTTGAGGCAGGTCTATGAAAGCTCCCGCACGCCGGATGAGATGGCGGTGGCCAAGGCAGCCACGCTCGACAGCCTGCGGACACGCTACCGGCAAATGCGCGACAGACGCTGGGCCGGATACCGGGGATACGACGCCTGGTTCAACGCCCCGATCAACAATGCAAAGCTCGCCGCGACTTCTGTCTACGGCGAACAGGTTCCGGCGTTTCTTCGCCTGTTCGACCTGTGCTCCGGCGATTATCCGAGGTTCTACGCTTCCGTTCGAAGGATCGCGAATTTGCCCGAACCTGCCCGTGCCGAAGCGCTTAAGGCTGCGACTTCGTGTGATTGACTTGAACAAGCACGGGGGATTTTTGGCGTGCTCAGATGTCGGCTGGGGCCGCAAGCGGATGGCCCTAAGCCTGGCTCGCCAAGAGTGACGTTCCGTCGTCTGCGTCGAGCGCAAAACGCTCGCAGTGCTCGCCGTCGGACTCATCGACGAAGCTTTCGATATGTTTGAAGCCGAGCTTCGCCAAGATCCGCAGCGACGCGACATTGCGTGCCGCCGCCTCGGCCGTCACCTGGTCGAGCGCCAGGGTCTCGAAGGCGTAGCGAACCACCTCGCGTGCCGCCTCGGAGCCCAGCCCCTGCCCCCAATGCGCACGCCCCAGCACAAATCCCAATGCGGCTGTCTTGGGGTCGTTCGCGCCGAAGGACAGGGTTATCGTCCCGATCGCGTCTGACACGCCTGCCTGGTCCATCGACCATTTGATCGCCCTGCCGTCGGCGAACCGCTGACGCGCAAGGGCGAGCCATCGCTTGCCCGCGCTGATGTCGTCGGCAACCGGATCGCCTGCAAGGGAGGCGGATTCGACATCGCTCGCGCGCGCGAACCATGCCGGGATATCCTGCTCGCCCGGCGCCCGAAGCACGAGCCTTGCCGTGGTGAGCCTGGGAACTGCCTCCATGGAGGGCAATGGACCGCCGTCTCTGAGTTCCATCCCCAGCCCCGTGCAGCTTCAGCCGATCCGACTCATGGCAAACCTGCTAGGCAGGCGAGCCTTCTTGCCTTCAACCTTGACAGGGAACATGAGAGACTATTCGCTCAGCTTTCCGCCGCGGTGTCCCATCGTCATCTTGGATGCGTACATCGTCGGTGCACGCTTGCCTGGCAGGTTCGCCTCGAGAACGATCTGCTCGACAAACCCTTGGTTCATTTCGAATTCCACGCATTCGTCAAGCTTATCGACAATCCAGAGCATATATTTCTCCGAGCCATGCTTATTAAATTTCTTATCATACCCGCAATCGTCGAGAGGTATCATTTGAGGGAGAACTGGGAGAAGCATGATCTTCGGTTTTGGAAGATCAAAGCAATGCCCCTCATACGAATACCCGACGATAATTCCAGATGACAGTACTTTTCCGCTCTTATATGCCTCATCGAATGACACCACCGTAGAAATCACGATAAATCCGATATTTCGCACGGCTAAGGAAATCTGAGTCGCGTAGCCAAACCCATCGGGAAATCCGTTGATTCTTCGATTTGCAATCAAGTTAAGAAATTCTTCCTTTGTAAGTTTTGAATCACCCAATTGCGTCAAAAATTGCTCATTTTGACTTATATCATCCGATTGTGATCGAACTGATATTGCGAAGTCTGAGCTCTCAAGGTTTTTTGGATGATTGGGGTAAACAAGATCTCCGCCGCCTGGGGCGATACCGTAAAGCCTGACCTGTGTCGCGTTGTAAGCGCCCGATGGAAACGTCAATGTCGGTCGGTGATAGTCGTCGCTCATTTTCCTCGCTCCCTTTTGTTGCAATCGATCAGTTCATAGAATCTCTCGCCATCTGAAGTTTTCTTCAAACTTTTCCGCAAGCGCGGGCGCCAGCCGGTCGCTGACATCGACCAGCGTGTCAGCGGCATTCTCGAAGGTCAGGTCATCCGCATCGAGGCGCGGCCATGCCTGAGCAAGTGCGAGGGCCACTTCGTCCCTAGCTCTGATCAGCATGCTTTTGAACATGAAGGGCCGAGCGCGAAAGGCGCGGGACGTGAAATCCGAGATGCGCTGCATGTCGGACTGGTCGACATCCTTGATATCGATCCCCAGCAGCCGCTCGTCGGCCAACCCCTCGTGCACCAACGCTGCGTGGTAGACGTCGACGATCGTGTCGAACACAGCTCCCGTGAACGGCCGTGACCTGTCATGGATTTCCGCCGTCACCTCCGACATGCGGCGTGCGTTGCTGGCGAGGCGGATCTGCCGATCGCCAGTCAGTTCGGCAATCCGGTTCAATTCATTTAGAACAAGCAGGTTGCCATCGCAGTGCCGCAGCAGCCGGTCCATGCCGCTGTCGAAGTTCAGGAAGGACAAGAGCGAGACCAGATCCGAGCTGGCTTCGTGGAACGGCCCGAAATCGCCTTGAGTCAGGCCGCCGACTGGTGTCCCAAACAGCGAAAACAAGATTGCGTGGCCGACCTCATGTGCGATCACGTCAAAGTTGAGCGCATAGGGATAGTTGCCTCCGTCGATGCCGCGCTCTCGGCCGAGTTCCAGATAGCCATAGCCCGATTGCGCATTCTCCCAGTCGACGAAGGGGATGATTTCGAGCCGCTCGTACGTCTCGGCAAAATACCAGACAATCGGTTTGCCGAGGTAGCTTTCCCAGATGTCCAGCACGCGGCTGACCGAGGCGAAAGCGTGCGCGGAAAGGAACTGCCTCGATGTCAGGGAAAGCTGATCGAAATGGCCGTCAAAGCCAGCCTCCGCGGGCGGAAAGATTTCGCCGACAAAGGGTGGCAGATAAGGGTAGTCGTAAGGCTCCTTGTCGAGGAGCGGATCGCGAACGTAGATGCGGTGATCTTCCGGGCCGGGGCGGATCAGATCCGGTGGAGTAGAAATCCATACTGTTTCGGGTGTTCCGTAACCCGAAAGGTGAGGGACCTGCGCGTAGACCAGGAACCGCGTTCCCAACGCAGGATCTTGCGCAACGACACGATCGACCGCGTCCAATTGCTTGGCCCCCTCTGACGCTATCACCCTATCACGGCCCTTACGTTGCGTAAATCGTCGACCGCCAAGAGGTCAGGGCCTATAGCGCCAGCCCCGCCTCATCCATATCCTTGGAGAAGGCCGAGGTTAGCTGCAATTCCGGCATGGGGCGTGCTTTTTCAAATGCTTGCTCCCGCAAAAGTTCGAGCGCCCGCATGGCGTCTTGCTTTTTCTGCTGGACGAAAGCCGCGCCGAGTTCCCTGCACAAATTCTCGACGTCGTCCTTGCCGTCGTGCGCATCCCGAACCATCCGTGCCAGGGTGCGCTCGCGAAAGTTGACGGCCTGCGCCGCCCCCTCGAGTCTCGCCTGCTGTTCGGGTGAAATCACACCGCGCCGGCAAGAGGCGCGAACGGTCCGGCGCAGGTCAATCAGCGCATGCGTCAATTGAGCGAAATTCACCTCGGCTGGTCCGTGCAATACCGCTACCGCGTCGTCGGGTGCAAAGGCGAAGCGGCGATACCATCGGTAGATAAGCCCGACGCCTTGCATATGGGGGAACAGCTCGGCCGCTCGAAGGGCACCCATGCTGGCCGCGCCGACGACATGAATGCCGCGGCTGAGGGCCCACAGGATTTCCTTGTGCCGAACCGCGGGCTCGGCCTGAAAACCGCCGTCTATTACAAGGATCGCACTCGGGTCGAAATGCTGCACGGCCGACACGATCGAGCCTTGCACGGCCGGGGGAAGGCATACCGCATCGACGACCTTCAATGCGTCGGCATGGGACACGGTAGGGCCGGTGAAGACGAGCTTCGGGCGCATGGTCCCTACCCCTGTAAGAGCGGCTGCAAGGCAGGGATGACGATCCTGACAACCGACAGGGTGTCGAGCGGTTTCGTTGGCACCCGGATTAGGTGAACCGCATCGAACCCCCTCTCTTCGAGAATTGCCAAGAGGACCGACAGCCCGTCCGACGCCGTGTTGAATTTGTGCTCGGCGAGCGCGCGGAAGTCCACGCTGCGCGGGCCATCGCGGAGGAGCCGGCGATGCGCCGCGATCATCCGCCGATCGGGGTATTTCGGATAGAACGCGCGCGTCAGGTCATCGCGCGCGCCCGAGATCGCCGCCAGACGGGCCTGGGCCGCTTCGTGGATGGCGTGCGTCGCGGCGCCGGCGGGACTGAAACCGGCAGCCGAACCATCAGCCGGATGATCTAAAAGGACCATTTCCGTCGGTTCGTCCTCCAGCAAATGGCACCACACCACCGGTATGCCCAACGGCGACAAAGCTTGCCAAAGGCCGACCAGCACGTTCTTGGCCGCCAAGGTTTCCAGGAGATCGCGGAGCGACGGATCATCGATCGTCTCGGTATCGATGCGTTGACGGTGGAAAAACCCGTGGGTCCGGTATGCCGTGGCGATCGCGTCGCGTTCGATGCATTCAAGCATGCCATGAACGATGGCATCGGGCTCCTCGAAGCCCGCGGCCAAACCGCTCGTCGATGCCGCGAAAATGCCGTCATGGGGCAGTGACGGCAACACATAGGCGGTGTGCACGAGCTCGAAAGGGACTAGGTCGCGGCTGCCGGTAAGAAGATTGTCCGCGGCTACCCACGCCGTCTCCCTGCCGCGCCATCCGGGCGCGGTGCCACCCTGGAGATGCCTTTCGAAACGATCGGGCGGGATGCCCAACAGATCGGCGCGGCCGACGACTGTGTCGAAATTCGCCACCTGCTCCGCAAAGAAGCTCTCGGCCGATTCCAGCATGGCCGATATCGCGGCTTGCGCCAGGGTGGCGCCCTTCCCTTGCGCGACCGCGTTGGAGAGCGAGAAAGGTCTTGTCACTTGCACGACCGGGATGCCGAGTTGGTCGAGCCCGGTAATGTCGGCGATCCGCGTGATGCCCAAGCCTTCGCGCATCTTCATCAGTCTCGCCAGCGCCTCATCGGGCGGCGGACCCAGGCGTTCATATCGCTCCAGCATCGCGGATACTCTTGCAGGGCCGGCTAGTGCCGAACGGCCGATTCGGGATTGACGATCAACGCGGCGCCCGGCTCGAGAGCGGATTTCGCACGTTCGACCCGATCGCGATAGCGCGACGACAGTTCAGGTGACAGGCCTGATGATTGAAGGGTCTCGTATGTACCGACGAGGAAAGGCACAGCGCTTTGCTCCGCGGCTATGGCGATGCTCTTTTCGAGGGCAGCGATTATGTCCGCCTCCGCATCGCCCTGGAGAAGAAGTAGCTCCGCCCTTCGCCGGTAGAGCTCCGCCAGCCAGAAGCGGCTGCCTCCGGCCTCGGCCTGCGCCACGGCCGAGCCCAGCAGCGCGAGCGCCTCATCGACCTCGGCGGTTCGTGTCAAAAGCTCTGCCAGCATGCTGCAATAGACCGGTTCGTCCTCAGGCGTCTGGAACGCGCCATGGAGGCCAAGGCCTTGCCGCATTTTTTCCCTGCCGCTCTCGACCTGGCCGGCGTTGCCGTCGCACCAGCCTTCGAAGATTTGCGCCGCGGCGGCCAGGGCGGGCATATAATGGCGCTCCGTCAAGTGGCGCAAATCCGCTATCACGCTTCGCAGCATCGAAAAATCGCGGCGATAGCAATGCAGCATCGCCTCGTTGAGGTAGGCATGCGCGATGCTGCCGGCATGTTCGGTTAGCTGCGCCCAGTTCCTAGCTTCCGACATCGAATGGATCGCGCTTGCCGGCTTTCCGACGAACCACAGCGACAAGGCGCGGTGGGCGAGCCCGCAGACCCTCGCGTCATGCCCGCCGAACAACGCGGCATTGGCTTTGCCCTGGCCGTGCTCATAGAGCGACAGTCCGGCGTCGACGGCCGCGATACAGCGGTCGTGGCGGCCAAGATTAAAGTCGATTGCCCACACGCAATGCCTGGCCTGGAGTTGCACTTCGGCATCCTCGACATCCCTGAGATCCCTGAGCACGACTTCCGCGCGCTCGCCGTCCATGACGGTATCCGTGAACCACCAGCCCCAGTAGATCGGGAACCACTTGGCCCGCTCCGCCACCGGCCGCCGCCGGGCGATCACCACGCCGTTCTCGTACAATTCGCGGGCGGGCGCCGAGTTCGGACCTTCGACAGCGGTCAGGATGGGACCGAGCACGATCATTGCCGATAGCCGCAGCGCGTCTCGCGTGTCGGCTGCCGCAACGCGCTCGCAGAGCGCCAATGCATGCTCGAGTAGCTGCCTCGCTTCCGCCATTGCTGAGCGGGACGAGCTTTCCGTGCCTGCAATCACGAACTGAGCGATCGCGTCCTCCAGAAGGCCTGCGCGCTCGGCGTGCTCGGCGATCTCGGCGGTGCCCAGCCACCCGGCCAGGTTTCGGTTGCGGCTGACCGCGGCAAACAGGCGGCGATGCAAGGCCTGCCGTCTCTTGCGCAGCGTTGCGTTGTAGATCGTCTCCTGAATAAGCGCATGGCGCACGCCATGGACCGGAACGCCGGAAGACCGCACGCGGATCAGGAACCCGGCCTCCATCAGCGAATCCAGCGCGTTTGCGATGATTTCGTCGTCGAGCTCCGGCAATAGCGCGCGCAGCAATTCCTGATTGAAACGATTGCCCACGACGGCGGCGGCGCGCGCGACTTCGCGTGCCGGCCCCAGCGTTTCGAGCCTGGCCTCGATCACGCTTTCGAACACCGAGGCATGACTGCGCGTCGCGGTCCGCGCCAGCCGATCCGTTGCCGAGGCCGCGTTCTCGGTCATCCACTGGCAGATTTCCTCGATGAACAGCGGGACGCCTCCGGTCACGCGTTCCACCACGTCGAGCAATTCCGGGGAAGTTGACGGCTTGCCTTGCGGCCACATGGCCGCGATCGCCAGCCGCGTTTGCTCGCGGTTGAGCGGCTCTAGTGAGATATGCCTTGGATTCGATGCTGCCAGCCAGCTTTCGGATTCAGGGCGCGTCGTCGCGATGACAAGCGCCCGGAAGTGACGGGCCGACCGTGCAAGCTCAGCCAATAATTGTCTCGACGTCAGGTCGATCCAATGTATGTCCTCGACCACCAGGACGATCGGTCCGCTGGCGCACAGGGCTTCGAGCGAGTGGCGAACCGCCCAATTGGCTTTCGCGCGCATCGCCTCGGCGTCGATTTCCTTGAGCATCGGATCGGCTCCCGCGGCGCCGAGCAGGAACGAGAAGATGTCGATGATTTCGGGATCGCGGACGTCATGATCGCGGAATACTTCCGCCACGGCGGCAGCGCTCAGCTGTCCTTCGTTGCCGGCGAGATCGCCGCGTACGTTCTGTAGCAGCGGATGCAGCGCCGAGCGCAAGCCGCCGGGCGTGCACTGGAAGAGCAGCAGTTTCGCGCGCTGGTGACGCGTGCGCCGGCGCACTTCGTGAAGAATGCGCGACTTGCCGATGCCGGCCTCGCCCTCGATCACCACCACGCCGCCGTTTCCCGCGACGGCGCTGTCCCATGCTTCGGCGATCGTGGCGAGCTCGGCCTCGCGATTAACGAGCGGACTGCTCAGCCGCCCGAAGGCGAAGAAGCGGTCGACCTCGCGCTTGTGACTCAGCGCGCGCCAGACCAGCTCCGGCTCGGCAAACCCCTTGATCGCATGGGGGCCCCTGAAGCTGAACACATGCGACCGTCGCGCCAGGTTGCGCGTCGCGTCCGAGACCACCACCGTATCCGGCTGCGCGATGGCCTGGAGCCGCGTGGCCATCGCGAAGGCAGGGCCGGTGACATTGTCACGACCGGTGTCGGCGTCACCCTTGTGGATCAGGGTCATCGATGTCGCGATTCCGACCCGGACATGCAGATCGGCGCGGCCTTGGTCCGAACCGACCCGCCTGCAGGCGTCGATGATTTCGAGCCCGGCCCGGATCGCCAGCGATGCCGCGTCCTTGGCGTCTATTTCGGCGGGAAACAAAGCAACGCCGCCATCGCCGACCTCGACCTGGACGGCACCCGAGCACGACGCGACCGCCTGTCTCGCCGCCCGCTGGAAGGCTGATATCAGTTCCTCGAACTCTTCGATGTCCAGGATGGCAAGAAGGTCGGTCGATCCGACCAGGTCGTAGCAGAGCGCGGTCAGGATCCGGCGCTCATGCCGGGCTTCGGACGCATTTTTGCCGTTGCCGCCCAGAAAACCTGTTGCCACCGACGCCGCCGGCAACGCGACCGGGCTCTTCTCCGACATGCTGCGATTTCCTCGCCGAGCACAGTGACGGCAATATTAGCAAAGTGCGATGCTGTTCACAAAACACTTAATCGGTGGGCGGGGCGGGAAAGCCGATGCCGGGATCATATGGAGAGATATGCTCACGGCGTAAACTCCCCGTGGTGTTGACATTAGCCGCGACCGCTTTTGGTGGGCGGCCGGGATGACTTCGATGACCGAAATAAAGCTGTCACCAACCGAGCTTATCCGATCCTCGGGAATGAACCATCCACATGACACGCCTTGAGACAGCCCGGCCGAAGGGCGATCGGAAATGTGGAATGCTGTTTTCGGAGACGACCATGCTTGAACGGACAGACAGGGCCGCGCCCCACCGGGATCACACGAAGAAACAGGACATGTGGCTGAGTGAATTCGAGATTGTCCTGCGCGACCGCGTCATTGCCAATGGCGCTGTCAGGATCGAAGACGGCCGGATCGCCGAGATCCGCGACCAGCCTGTCGAGAACGCCGACCTCATCGGCGGCGGCCGCCTGCTGCTGCCCGGTTTCATCGATATGCATGGCGACATGGTGGAGCGGGAAGTGGAGCCGCGCAGCGGGGTCCACGTGCCGATGGCAATCGGCATCGCCGAACTCGACAAGCGGCTGGCCTCCTGCGGCGTGACCACCGCCTATGCCGCGCTCTCCTTCATCGGCAACAGCGCCACCGCAGCCTTGCTGCGCTCGGAAGAACACACATCTTCGATCATCGAGACCATCACCGGGCTGAAAGACGACCTTCTGGTCGATCACCGCGTCCATGCCCGTTTCGAGGTGACGTTCACCGCGGCTGTCGGCGTGCTGGAAAGATTGATGGATGCCGGCAAGCTGCATCTGGTTTCGCTGATGGATCATACGCCCGGACAGGGACAGTACCGCGATGTCGAATTGTATATCGCCCGCATGGCCAAGGAGCGCGGCATGTCGATAGCCGATGTATCCGAGGTCGTCGGCAAGCGCATGGCCGATCGAAACGGGCATGGCGGTGTGCTCGGCACGTTGCAGAGCCTGTCGGCGTTTGCCCGCGCCCGCGGCATCGTGCTCGCCTCGCACGATGACGACACTCTGGAAAAGGTGGAATTTGTCCGCGGCCTGGGAACCGTGCTCAGCGAATTCCCGGTGACCCTGGAGGCTGCGCGGGAAGCCCGCCGGCTGGGCATGTATACGGCCATGGGCGCGCCCAACGCGCTGCGTGGAGAATCCTATTCGGGCAATCTTTCCGCCCGCCAGGCCTATGAGGCCGGGCTGCTCGACATGCTGGCCAGCGACTATCACCCGGCCTCGATCCTGCCGGCCGTGCTCGGCCTGGCGGAGCTGCGCGACGGTGGCCTGGCGAAGGCTGCGGCGCTGACAAGCGCCAATCCGGCCGAGGCACTCGGGCTCACCGATCGCGGCGCCATCGAAGCCGGGCTTCTGGCCGATCTCGTCGTCGCCGACCGCCAGCCGGTGCCACGTGTGCGAGCAACCTTCCGCGCCGGCCGCATGATCTACGGCGACGGCACGCTGAGCCGTTCGCAGCCTCCCGGGAACGGCAAACGGCTCTAACGCTTTGTCCTGACGCAATTCCCGCCGGGAAAGCGCCGCGCGCTTTTCCCGGGAAAGCGCCGCGCGCTTTTCCCGCGAAACCACTTCACGGTTTTCCCGGAATTGCTCTAGGTGCCTGCCATCCAGAACGCCAGCATGCGCTTGGTCTCGCCGGAGGTCCGGCGCTTTTGCCAGTCCGGGTCACGCGACAGATATTGGAAGGGATCCTTCCTCTCCTTGGCCGCCTCCGCGAGATAGGCACGCCAGCGATAGTGGCTGTAGGTCTGCATGGCGTTGATGGCGTAGTGCATGGCGATCTTCTTGTGGCCCCGAATGACGATGAAGTTCTCGTCGTTTGCGGCACTCGCCGAGTGCGAAAAATTATGTGAGCCCGTGACGACGATGGGATCGTCGCTGAATGGATCGATCACCAGCACTTTTGAATGCGTGATGGCGTGACCTATGGCCGATTGGAAGTCGGCAGCCGTACCTTCCACGGCCCATTGCCCAACCGGTTTCTCAACCCCGGTGTCCTGCGCCGCATCGAGGAAAAAATCCTCGGGCTTCGCCTTCAGCAGCTTGAACTCCTCGAGACCCTTGCCGGTGAATCGGGTCGCGACGCCGCGCACATAGAGCTTCTTCTCCTTTTGAAGCCTGAGCAATGTTCGCACCGGCTCGTTGCCCGGCTGAAACATCACGAAAAAGACCCCATGCTGCGCACCTTCCACCAGTTTGACGAGTTCCCTGATGTCGATTTCATCGCTCAAGCGCGAGAACCAGCTGTCGATGGCGCCGGCACCGAAAGCGATGCCTTGCTCGGGCGAATTGTTGGATCGCAACAGGTCGTCGGAAATCGCGCTCTTTGCGTCGACCAGCAGGTTGAACTGCGCTTCGTACCGCTCTGCCAGCACCGGATGCTCGAGCATGATGCCATTGTTGAGCTGCGTGCAGAGACCGGTCGGTGTCCAGTTCGTGCTCCCGGTCCACACCTTGGCCGGCTCGAACTTGTCGTTCGCAGCGCGCCCGATGACCAGGAACTTGTTGTGGGCCAGTGCTTTCGGTGCGAGGAAGCGGTCGTGCACGACAACATCCGCGCCGCGCAGGCGCGCCCGCGCATCCGCGTTTTCGTCCTCGCCCTCGGCATCGACGCTTCCATTCGCCAGGACGATCTTCGCCCGTTTGCCGATGGCGCTCAGCCCGTCGATGAGTTCCTCGTCGCTGAGCTCATAGAGCGCGGCATGCAGCTCCAGCTCCTCATCGGCCGCGACCTCGGCCATCATCTTCAGCATCGTTTCGCGCAAAGTGCCGCCCAGAAAGGCCCTCGCCTCACGGTCGACATTCTTGCTGACGATGACGGCGGTTTCCTTCAACTCCTTGAGCGTGATCCCCTTGCGCTTCATGTAACGCGCCATGAACTGCGACAGCACATAACCCCGGTTGAAGTGGACACTCGCACCGTCGCCGCAATCGGCGGAAAGTGTCAGCATTTCGGACCATTCGCTCGCCGGCCCGTCTTCCAGCGCGCCAGAGGCACCCTTGACCCTCGCGACGATACGATAGGCAATGACGTCGCCAAGGTCGGCGGCGTGGTCTGTCCAGTCATAGCGTTGGAATGGCCAGATCCGCGAGGAACGCGAGGTGATCCGGTTGCCGTCCTTGTCGACCTCCGTATCGTCTTCGAACCCGACGCGGTTCGACAGATAGTTGGGGGCGGAGGCGCCGCGGCGGCACTGGATGGCAAATCCCAGACATCCCTCAATGTCCTCCTGATGCGACCAGACGAGATGCACATCGTCGGCATTTGCAAACACTTTCAAGATGATATCGGCCACATGAGCCTCCCTCGCCGCTGTCAGGGCTTCTTATCGTCCCTACAACAGTATCAGCACTGGATCAGTCAGTATAGAAAAGCTTTAATCCGAGAGTCCAGCAAACGAAAGAAGGGCGAAAAATGCATCTAAATTGCCGTCTTTTCGATAAAATTGGCAACATTCCTCGCCACATAATTCGCCGGCTTATTAAAGCTCAAAACTCAACCTTTGCCTCATCCAAACTCGAGGCTTGTGCCAAGCGTATTGCAGAGGTAGGTTATTGCCTGGACCGCTCGCGCCGGCGTTCCGGGCAAGAAGAGCCTAAATATTGGGCGGATTTATTTCCTATGGCAACATGGACGCGCCGGTCGTTTCCTGCCGCGCCCTCCCGCCCGATCCGAAGCGCGGACGACATTGCGTTTTGAAGGAATCCCTTCGGCCACACGAAACGGCACGCATGCCGGGTCCGAACCCAATCAGAATGTCGATTGGGTTCGGAGCTAAAGATCGAGCTCCACCATCATTCCACGCTCCTCTGCCATTTCCAGCAGCAGATCCTGCAGGGTCTCAATGGTCTGGGCCTTGCGGGCTGTCGCCGGCAGTTCCTCGATACTCTCCTTCATCGAAATCACGGCAGACCCGGTTTTCTCCGAGAGCAGCCGTGCGATAGCTGCGCGGATAAGCGCATTCTGGTCGGGCATGATTCCCCTTTCATGCTATGACAACGGCACCATTTTCTTTCATGCTGTATGCCTTGTCGCAACTTATGCGAGCATTCATTCACGCTTGCAAGTCGTCTCGTTGATATTCGTATGATCGACAGCCGCTCAACAGCGAGAGCGACGGCACCCTGCTGTCGTCGGGTTCCATGGCGGCGAGCAGGGCCAGCGGCACTTCGTGCCGACAGAGCCCGATCAAAGCCCTGCCTTCTACCGCAACCGGTAATTCGGTGTATCTGTCGAAAATGGAAAACGTGCCTGTCGGCTCGTACAGGATCTCGAAACGCTCCAAATCGCAACCTCACTTCCCCCGGAAGGGCTGTAACGCACGCGCCCATCGGAGGTTGCATAAAGAATCGATTTTCCCGAGGGCCGCCGCTGAGGGCCGAAATCATCGAGAAGATGAAGGAGGCAGGCGGCAACTGAGGCCGATGCCGTCCCTCCTCATCAGGGGTGGGAGCCCTGAACCGCCTCGGGCCGGCGACGCATCAGCAGATAGAACGCGGCGACGTGCGTGATCATCAGAAGCGGCACATAGAGGATCGGGATCGCGTAGGTCGCCCCCAGTTCCCCTGCCAGATCGGGAAGGGCGAGTTGGACCCCTTGATAATAGTCGACGACGATGTCGACGCCTCCCACGAGATTGAAGGCGATGACAAGCGGCCAGAATAGCTGATGTCTGCGTGCAGTGAGAAGCGCCAGCATGGCCAGCAGGCCGGTGGCGAAGTCACCATAGGCCGCGAGGACGGCGAAACCAGCCGGCAGATTGGGCCCGACGACACCTGGAAGCATGAAGACAAGCCCGAAGAAGCGGAAGCTGTGCAGCGTGGCGATGGCGCGTTGCGCCTCGAGGCGGTCCATCGCTTTGAGCCGGGGCCAGGCATAGGCGCCGAGGCACAGCAACCATGGCACGTAGCCCAGAGCGAGATGGATGTCGAAGATCATGGCCGGCGACATCCTGCCTCCTTCAAGCCTTGCCCGGAATGGCTTCGAAGACGGCGGTCAGAATGCCCAGCCGGCCTTCCCCGAGATTGCGTCCGAGGTTGGCGGCAACTCCCGCGAAGTCCGACCCCATGACGAGGCCGAGATTGAGCAAAGGGGGCGGTCCGGACGCCCGCAATTGCGAAAACCACGCCTTGGCTGCCTCGGTGTCGTCTTGCCATACCAGCGTTTCAAAGCCTGCCTGCTCGATCCGCGCTAGCGTTTCAGCCGCGGTGAGCAAGAAACTCTCCGCCGGGCTTCGTGCCCAGGGAACGGGATAATGCGGATCGCCGCAGTTCAACACGACGTCATAGGTGGCAAACCTGCCGCCCGGCCTAAGCACCCGCCTGATCTCGTCATAGAGCCGTCCGCGCTCGGTGATGTTCATCGCCACGTGTTGCAGCAACACGACATCGAAATGGCTGTCGTCGAAGGGAAGCGCCAGCGCGCTGGCGCCCTCGAACGTTACCTGTTCGCTCAGCCCCATTCGTTCGGTCAGATAGTGCGCTGCCTCGACGAACGGCTCGCTGAGGTCTACGCCCGTCACCCGGCAGCCGCGGGTCGCCGCCAGGAAACGGGCCGGCCCACCGAGCCCCGATCCGACATCGAGGACGATCGTTTCCGGGCCAATTCCGGCCAACCCGGCAAGCTCGGCGGTCGCCGCCAGCCCGCGGGTGTGGAATTGGTCGAGCCCCGCCAACTGCTCCGGCATGAGCCGTTGGCCCTCTGGTCCCAAAGCGGCCAGCGCCGTCTTGAGACGATCGGTCAGGCCGCTCGCGCGGTAGTGAGCGCGCACTGCGTCGAGATTATCCGTCATTGCGGTTTCCTCTGGATTTCCGTCGTTGCCGCAGAGATAGAGGCGCTTTCTAACCGCAACTATCCGCGATAATGTCGATGCGCCATGAAGCAGAACTTCACAGTCAGGCAGGGAGCGCTCGACGGCGTCGAGGCCTTCCTGAGCGTCGCCCGGCATCGTAATTTCCGCAAGGCGGCGGCCGAGCTCAAGGTAACGCCGTCGGCGATGAGCCAGGCGATCCGCACGCTCGAGGGGCGCATCGGCGCCGCGCTCTTCACCCGCACGACGCGCAGCGTCGGCCTGACCGAAGCAGGGGAGCGCTTTCTGTCACGTGCCGGACCTGCATTCGAGGAACTGGTTGCCGCGAGCGAGGTGGCGCGCGACCTCGGCCAGCGGCCGACCGGACTGCTGCGCCTCTCGGTACCGCCGTCGGTGGTGCCGATCCTGCTGGAGCCGCTCATCGCATCCTTCTGCCAGGCCTATCCGGAAATCGAGCTGGAGATCGTCGCCAGTGGAGAACTCGTCGATCTTGCCGCCGAGGGCTTCGACGCCGGCATCCGGCCCGGCGAGTTTGTCGCCGCCGACATGATCGCGGTGCGCTTGACGCCGCCGCTGCCATTCGTGGTCGTCGGTAGCCCTGATTATCTGCGCCAGCGGAACGTGCCGCAACGCATCGAGGATCTGCGCAGCCATGCCTGCCTGCGCATGCGCCGGTCAAACGGATCGATCGCGCCCTGGCCCTTTGTCGACGGCAACAAGTCGGTCGAGGCCATCGTCTCCGGGCCGCTGATCGCGCATGATTATCCGACGCTTCTGGGCGCGGCGATGCAAGGGGCCGGCCTTGCCCAGGTGCCCCAGCCGCTCGCCAGCGTGCCGGTCGCTGACGGCCGGTTGCAGGAGGTGCTGAGGTCCTTTGCCGTGACCTTGCCTGGGCTTTTCCTGTACTACCCGGGGAAGCGCCAGGTCTTGCCCAAGCTGCGCGCGTTCATCGACCATGTCAGGCACCGAGGCGACGCCGAGGCACGCGCCTGAGCTACCTGGCCCGCAACGAATTGCGATTGGCGCTTGCCGAAGCCGGCGGCCTTGCTCATCCATGGCGAACAAACAACAGCCTGGGAACAATGATGACCGACGCCAGCTTTCACCTCGTCGAAGCGACCATCGACCAACTGCGCCGCGCGCTGGATGACGGCCTCGTCACCAGCATCGAGCTGGTCGCGGCCTATCTCAGGCGCATCGCGCATTTCGACCGGCACGGCATCGCGCTGAACGCCGTGCCCGTGCTCAACCCTGATATGTTCGAGGATGCCGCCGCTTCCGACGAGCGGCGCCGGCGAGGAAAGACACTCGGGCCGCTCGACGGCATCCCCTACACCGCCAAGGACAGCTACAAGGTCAAGGGCCTGACGGTCGCGGCCGGCTCGCCGGCCTTCGAGCATCTCGTCGCCAACGAGGATGCCTTCACCATCGCCAGGCTGCGTGCCGGCGGTGCGGTGCTGATCGGCCTCACCAACATGCCGCCGATGGCCAATGGCGGCATGCAGCGCGGCGTCTATGGCCGCGCCGAAAGCCCCTACAATGCCGATTACCTGACCGCCGCCTTCGCGTCGGGTTCGTCCAACGGGTCCGGCACGGCAACAGCGGCCAGCTTCTGCGCCTTCGGGCTCGGCGAGGAAACCTGGTCGTCCGGCCGCGCTCCCGCCACCAACAATGCGCTCGTCGCCTACACGCCCTCGCGTGGCGTGATCTCGGTGCGCGGCAACTGGCCCTTGGTGCCGACCATGGACGTGGTGGTGCCGCACACGCGCAGCGTCCCCGACATGCTGGAACTGCTCGATGTCATCGTCGCCGACGATCCGGAAACACGAGGCGATTTCTGGCGCGCGCAGCCTTGGGTCGCTTTGCCTAGAAGTTCCGAGCTACGCCCGCCGCGCTACACGGACATGACGTTGGAAGGGTCGCTCCGGGGCAAGCGGCTCGGCGTACCCAGAATGTATATCGGCCGCGACAGCGAGGCCGACCGGCCGATCGCAACCCGCGCCTCGGTGCTGGCGCTGTGGGAACAGGCGGGTGCGGATTTGCAACGGCTGGGCGCCGAGGTGGTCGAGGTCGATTTTCCCGTCGTCTCCAACTACGAGCGTGACCGTCCCGGCGCGCGAACCATGGTCGAGCGCGGACTGGTCCCGCGGGATTTCGCCGAGCGCGAACTCTGGGACCTCAGCATCTGGGGCTGGGACGATTTCCTGCGCGCCAATGCCGACCCCGCTTTACCCGATCTCGCCGCGGTCGACGGCCCCAGGATTTTCCCGCAGCCGCCCGGCACGCTGCCAGACCGTTATGAGGGCGGCTTCGACTTGGCGCAGTATGTCGAGCGCGCGAAATCGGGCGTCACGCCGTTGGCCGACATTCCCACGCTGGAGGACGGCATCAAGGGACTGGAGACGACAAGGCGAATCGATTTCGAGGACTGGCTAGACGACAACCGCCTCGACGCCGTGATCCTGCCGGCCGCCGCCGATGTCGGACCGGCGGACGCCGACGTCAACGAGGCGTCCGCCGATCTTGCCTGGCGCAACGGCACCTGGGTCGCCAATGGCAATCTGGTCTGGCGCCATTTCGGCATCCCGACCGTCACCGTGCCGATGGGCACCATGGCCGACATCGGCATGCCGGTCGGCCTGACCTTCGCCGGCAAGGCCCATGACGACGAAAAGCTGCTGCGCATGGCCGGCGATTTCGAGCGCGCCACGCAGCGCCGCACCCGCCCGCCGCGCACGCCCGAGCTGGCCGGCGATGTGTTTTCAAGCCAACCCGGCCGAGCCGGCAATGGCAAGGCGCCCGCGCTCAAGCTTATGGCCGTGACACGGGCTTCGGGTGATCTGGACGAGATCGCCATCACACTCGAAATGGTTGGCGAGGTTGCCGAAACGGCCAGCGTCAAGGTACTTCTCAACGGGGAAGCCGTGGAGATGCAGCGAAGCGGTGCGTGTTTCACCGGGCGGGCGCTTGTCCCTGCCGCCGAGCATCGTCGGTCCCACAGTGTCTGGCGGGGCTCGTACGGCTCCATTGTCACGGCGGAGCTGCGACTGCATGATGGGCGCACCGCCGGCGCCTATGCGGTTACCGGCGGGATTGGGTGAGGAGCAGCCAGGATGGGCTCAGCCATGATCAAGGTCAAGCAACTCGCCCATGTCTGCATCTTCGCCGATGACCTCGAAGAGACGCGGCGCTTCTACAGTGATGTCCTTGGCATGGACGTCCAGTTCAACTTCCTGCGCGACGGCGCGATTTTCGGCTTCTACCTCAATTGCGGCGGCCGCAGCCATGTCGAGGTTTTCCAGAAGGACGGAGCACGGTTCAGCGAGACGGACCAGATCAACCATTTCTGCCTGGAGGTCGAGAACATCGACGCCGCGATCGCCCACATCACGTCCATGGACGTCGACGTCACCGCCAAGAAACTCGCCTGCGACGACACCTACCAGGCCTGGCTGCGCGACCCTAACGGCGTGAAGATCGAACTGTTCGAATACACCGGCAAAAGCGCGCAATTTACCGGCGGCGATCGGGTCGCCGACTGGTAGAGCCTGATCAAGATTTAGCGGTTTGCGGCATGGGCAAGGTATGAGCGCATCGTTTCCAGCTTGTCTTGCGACAAGCCGGAGATGAGAGCTTCGTCCATGTGCCCTGCGAGAATGAGACGGGTAAACACGTCCAGAAGCTGGGAGTAAAGGTAGTCGAACATCCCGTCGATCTCCCGTCGCTGTTCCCGCAAAAAATCCTCGACCTCCCACATCTCGGAAGGTTGCGTAGCTGCACTGGCCCTGCTCTTGAACTCGGCCATCGTCTTTGCCAGCGCCACCTCCAACGCCGCATCGAACGCCCGGCGCGCGATCTTCTTTTCGGACGCTGACCAGCTATCCCGGGCGTCGTCTCCGCGCATCTCCTCCGACCCTAAGCCCGGGATTTCATGAAACCGCGCTTACGGCTAGCGCGCGGCCCACAGCAAACCGCGCTCCGCAATCAGCGCCATTTCCGGCACCGCGAACTCGTCCGCCGTGTGGCCAAGCGAACTGTAAAAGACCTTGCCGGCGCCATAACGCCGCTTCCAGACGACCGGCATGACGACGCCGCCAATCCCGGGGAAATGCGCGTCGGTGAAGGTGGTTGTCGCCAGCACCTCGTTGCCCGGGTCGACATGCATGTAATATTGCTCCGACCGGTAGGCGAAGCCACTGACGCCGCTGGTGATCGGGTCGTCCGGCCGGGCGATGACGACACGATAGTCGATGATGTCGCCGGGATGCGCGACCCATTGGCCGCCGGTCATGAACTGGTAGTCCGGCTCATTGCGAAAACTGTCGCCCATCGTGCCGTGAAAACCGCCGAGCCCGCTCCCTTGGCGAACCGCCTGCGTCAGGTTCTTCAGTTCCGCTTTTTCGATCGTCGACATGGTGATGACAGGCACGATGAGATCGAATGAAGCGAGGTCCGGATCGGCGAACATCGCCGTGCCGTGGCCGAGCGTGACCGCGAACCCGTTACGCTCGAGCATATCGCGCACGACGTTGGCGCTGCGCTCCGGTGTGTGGCCTTCCCAGCCGCCCCAGGCAATCAGCGCTTTCTTCGACATGCGGCAACCTCCCTCGATCTATTAGACCGACGACCGCTCGCCGCATGGGTCAGCGCCAGCCGAGCGCCGGCGCGACATGGGTGAGGATCGCCTCGATGACATGGGCGTTGTAGTCGACGCCGAGCTGGTTGGGAACCGTGAGCAGAAGCGTGTCGGCCTCGGCAATCGCCTCGTCCTGCGCAAGCTCCTTGATCAGCACGTCCGGCTCGGCGGCGTAGCTGCGGCCGAAGATCGCCCGCGTATTCTCCTCGATGAAGCCGATCTGGTCGCGGCTCTCATTGCCGCGGCCGAAATAGGCGCGGTCGCGATCGTCGACCAGCGCGAAGATGCTGCGGCTGACCGAAACGCGCGGTTCGCGTTCATGTCCGGCCGCCTCCCACGCCTCGCGATAGATGCGGATCTGCTCCGCCTGCTGGACATGGAACGGCTTGCCGCTCTCGTCGAATTTCAGCGTCGAGCTCTGCAAATTCATGCCGAGCTTCGCCGCCCATTGCGAGGTGGCGTTGGTGGCCGCGCCCCACCAGATGCGCTCGCGCAAGCCCTCCGAATGCGGCTCGAGCCTGAGCAGGCCGGGCGGATTAGGAAACATTGGCCTTGGGTTAGGCTGGGCGAAGCCTTCGCCGCGCAGCGTGTCGAGGAAGACCTCGGCGTGATGGCGGGCCATGTCGGCGTCGCTTTTGCCTTCCTGCGGCACGTAGCCGAAGTAACGCCAGCCATCGATCACCTGCTCCGGCGAGCCGCGGCTGATGCCGAGCTGCAGGCGTCCGCCGGCGATGATGTCGGCGGCGCCCGCATCCTCGGCCATGTAGAGCGGATTTTCGTAGCGCATGTCGATGACCGCCGTACCGATCTCGATGCGGCTGGTCTTGGCGCCGACGGCCGCCAGCAGCGGGAATGGCGATGCGAGCTGGCGGGCGAAGTGATG
This sequence comes from Mesorhizobium sp. B2-5-13, assembly GCF_006440535.1. Classification (NCBI taxonomy): domain Bacteria; kingdom Pseudomonadati; phylum Pseudomonadota; class Alphaproteobacteria; order Hyphomicrobiales; family Phyllobacteriaceae; genus Mesorhizobium; species Mesorhizobium sp. B2-5-13. Next base: position 36,368 of record NZ_VFUI01000017.1, read on the forward strand.
CACGCGGAAATAGGCGCCGTCCGCGCCGAGCTGCTCGGCCGCGACCGCGAGATCGATGGATTGCAGCAGCGCGTCCGAAGCTGAACGCACCTGCGATTGCGACGAGGGCGTCCAGTGCCCGAATGACAGGAAACCGATTTTCTTCATCGCCGTGAAGTATATGCGAGCGGCACGTGCTTCAATGGCAAAAGAGCGGGGTTACACACCGTCGCCCTCTCGGTGCCAAAAGTTCGCAATACAAAGCACCAACGCTGTGGAGGATGGGATGCTCAGGGGAATCCGCATCGTCGAGATCGAGGCGCTGGGGCCGGCGCCCTTCGCCGGCATGTTGCTCGCCGATCACGGCGCCGATGTCATTGTCGTTCATCGCAAGCTAGCGTCCATGCAGGGCGCGCCTGAGCGCTCGCTGCTCGATCGCGGCAAGCGCTCCATCGCGCTCGACCTGAAGAATGACGACGACGTGACCGTGCTGATGCGCCTCATCGCCACCGCCGACGGGCTGATCGAGGGATTCCGGCCCGGCGTGCTGGAACGTCTCGGGCTCGGCCCGGAGGCTTGCTTCGCCGTCAACCCGCGCCTAGTCTACGGCCGCATGACCGGCTGGGGCCAGGACGGACCGCTGGCTTCCACCGCAGGACATGACATGAACTATATCGGCCTGTCGGGCGCGCTCTGGTACGCCTCCTTGCCGGGAGAACCGCCCATGGCGCCGCCGACGCTGGTCGGCGACATAGGTGGCGGCGCGCTCTATCTGGTGATCGGCATGCTGGCCGGCATCATGAACGTCCGCGCCGGCGGCAAAGGCACCATCGTCGATGCCGCGATCGTCGACGGTTCGGCCCACATGATGAACCTGCTGATGTCGCTCGGCCAGTCTGGCGCGCTCGCAGCCGAGCGCGGTCAAAGCCTGCTCGACGGACCGCATTGGTGCCGCGTCTACCGGACATCGGATGGCGGCTTCATCAGCGTCCAGTGCATCGAGCCGAAATTCTACGCGCTTTTCCTCGACAGGCTTGGCCTCGCCGCCGATCCGCAATTCGGCAACCAGTTCGATCGCGATCTCTGGCCGGCGCTCGGCCACCGGCTTGCAGCGATCTTTGCCACGAGACCTCGCGACGAATGGGTCAAACTGTTCGAAGGGTCCGATGCCTGCGTCGGACCTGTGCTTGGCCCCCATGAAGCCGCCCGGCATCCGCACATGACCGCGCGTGGCACATGGCAGACGGTGGACGGCGCGCTTCAGGCGGCTGCTGCGCCGCGCTTTTCCGGAGGGGAACAAAAGACATCGGCCAAGAGCCCGGCGCGCGGCGAGCACGATGCCGAAGTCCGTGCGGGCCTGGCGGAACCGTGATGGCGCCGTGTTAGGCTATACCAGCTTGGCCGGTAGTCTACGGCCTCACCCGACGAAGTGACTGGCAGATAGGACGAGGTCAGTGGCGGTTCGACCGATCATAAAGTTTCCCAATCCCCTCCTTCGTGCCGTCGCGGAGCCTGTAGAGCTGTTCGACAGGGAGCTGCACGGTTTGGCCAGCGACCTCATCGACACCATGCATGCGGCGCCCGGGATCGGCATCACCGGCCCGCATATCGGCATCTTGAAACGCCTGGTGGTGATCCAGCTTCCTTCCGCCGCAAAGCGGGGAATCTATGTAAATCCATCTGTCATCCAGGCCTCCACCGAGATGATCCGTCACGCGGAAGGCAGCGTTTCGATGCCCGGCGTCACCGAGGACATAGAGCGGCACGCCCGCATACGCGTCCGCTATCAGGATCTGGATGGCAATGAGCGGTTCGAGGATGCCGAGGGCCTGCTGGCGGTTTGCCACCAACATGAGATCGATCAGCTCGACGGGCTGTTCTGGACGCACAGGCTGACGCGCCTCAAGCGTGATCGGCTGATCAAGCGCTACGGCAAGCTGATGCGAGCCTCCTAGGCGCTGTACCCGTAAGAGAAGCGACGCCGGCACCGTGTCACCTTCGCAACGTGCTGGCCTGATGGCCGGCAGCCGATTATTTCCCGCAGTGGTGATCGTTGATCTTGTTTATCGCAAACCCGTCCGGACCAGTCCGGTGGTAGGAGCAGGCCCCCGCAGCCGTCGTGAACAACTGCTGGTCATAATAGCGCGGGCCGCCGAACAGAAAATCAATGAGATCGTCGTCGGCCGGAACATAGCGTTCCTGTTCGCCTTGTTGGTAGTGACGGTGCTTGGCCCCCGCGAATGCCGAGGACATGCCGAAGCCCATTGCGACGGCAAGAATGCAGATCGCTAACCGTTTGGTCGTCATTGCAAACCCCCTTCTGTTGGGATTCCATCTTATATTCAAATCCTCAGATGACGAGAAGTTCCTGGACCAGGGCGTTGCCAGCCGATTTGCGGCCGCACGCAATGCCGCCCGGCCTCACCTGAATGTCGGGACACCTAGTCGGTCTGGATCCAGACCGACTTCGTCTCCAGATACTCGTGCAGGTGCTCGATGCCGCCTTCGCGACCATGGCCGGACATCTTCATGCCACCGAACGGCACCGCCGGGTCGATGGCATGGTACATGTTGACCCAGACCGAGCCGGCCTTGATGCGGCGCGCCAGCTTGTGCGCGGTGCCGAGATGGCTGGTGAAGATGCCGGCGGCCAGACCATAGGGCGTTGCGTTGGCGCGGGTGACGGCCTCGTCGAGCGTATCGAACGGCATCGCCGAAATGACCGGCCCAAAAATCTCTTCGCGCGCGATGGTCATGGTGTCCGACACCGCGCCGAACACGGTCGGCGCGATGAAGTTGCCGCCATCATAGAGTTCGCCTGTCAGCCGCGCGCCGCCGGCGACCAGTTCGGCGCCTTCGTCGCTGCCGGCCTTGATGTAGCCTTCCACCTTGCCGGCTTGCCTCGCATTGATGAGGGGCCCGATTTCGGTTTCCGCCTGGATGCCGTGGCCGACGCGCAGCCTGCCGGCGAACTCGGCCAGCCGGCGCACGAATTCGTCATGGATTTCGCGCGCCACGAACAGGCGCGAGCCGGCAATGCAGATCTGGCCCGAATGCACGAACACCGCCATCGCCGCGATCGGAACCGCCTTGTCGATATCGGCGTCGCGGCAGACGATGATCGGTGACTTGCCGCCCAGCTCCAGCGAAACGCGCTTGAGATTGGTCACCCCAGCCCGCGCGATCGCTTGGCCTGTCAGCGTCGAGCCGGTGAAGACGATCTTGTTGACGTCGGGGTGTTCGGCGAGCCGCGCACCCGCTTCGGCGCCGGTTCCGGTGACGATGTTGACGACGCCGTCGGGTACGCCCGCTTCCTGCATCAGCCGGGCGATCAGCAGCGGCGTCAGCGATGCATCCTCCGAAGGCTTCAGCACGACAGTGCAGCCCGTGGCGAGCGCCGGCGCGATCTTCCAGATCGAGGCCGCGGTCGGCGCATTCCAGGGAATGATCGCGCCGACGACGCCGACCGGCTCGCGCCTTGTGAAGGTGACGATCTCGCCGGGAATGGAATTGTCGATCGCCTCGCCATGCAGCGCGGTCGCCATGCCGCCATAGAAGCGCAGCATGCCGATGACGCGGCGCCGGTTGGCCAGCGTGCGCGTGATCGGCAGCCCCATGTCGAGCGTGTCGGAGACGCTGAGTTCCTCCCAATGTACCTCGAACAGGTCGGCGATCCTGAGCAGCACGCATTGCCGCTCGTAGGGCGAGAACTTGGACCAGGGACCTTCGAACGCCGCGCGCGCCGCCGCCACCGCCGCATCGACATCGGCAGCTCCGCCACGCGGCACCGTCGCCAGCACTTCGCCGGTCGCCGGGTTCAGCGCCTGCATCTCCTCGCCGGACTGCGCCGCGACCCACATGCCGCCGATGAACATCGGCCTGAATTCGCCATGATAGAGCGCCGTGGCCGTCGTCCTCGGGTCGAAATTCAGCGTCATCTCTTCCTCCTCCCGAATTCCGTGGCGACTAATACTCCCGGCGCGGGCGACCTCAAACAGGAAAGCTGAAAAGGCGTTTTGGCGGCCACGACCGGGGGCACGCAGCGCATCCGCATCGGCCCGCGCGGGCGTCTTAAGTCAAGGCTGGCAGTGGACCCGCAGGGCGAAAAGCTGTCGGAAAATCAGCTGGTTAGCAGGCGTCTGGCCAACCCGTACCCTTCGTGTGATCCAAACAATGCCGAGACACCGCTGGGCGCGCACTTAGGCAACATGTCTTGTCGGTAATGTAAATTGAAAGCGGTAGGCTGGAAAGTCGCCCAACTGTCAGGCTAGTTCCTGAATTATCCTAAATCGGCCTGGAGACCCCAAAATGCAGGTGGCAAAACGAATCCTGGTAACCGGAGGCGCGGGTTTCCTGGGATCGTTCTTGTGCGAGCGACTGCTTGGCGAAGGTCACGAGGTTATATGTGTCGACAATTTCTTCACCGGAAGCCGAAGAAACGTCTCGCATTTGCTCGACAACAGGTCCTTCGAGATCATCCGCCACGATGTCACGTTTCCACTCTACGTAGAAGTTGACGAGATATACAACCTCGCCTGCCCTGCGAGCCCGGTTCACTACCAGTTCGATCCGGTCCAGACGACCAAGACCAGCGTCCACGGGGCGATCAACATGCTGGGCCTGGCCAAGCGCGTTCGCGCAAAAATTCTTCAGGCGTCCACGTCCGAAGTTTACGGCGACCCCGAAATTCATCCGCAGACCGAGGACTATTGGGGCCGGGTAAACCCGATAGGACCTCGTTCCTGTTACGACGAAGGCAAAAGGTGTGCCGAAACTCTGTTTTTCGACTATTGGCGACAGCATAAGCTGCGGATCAAAGTCGCGCGCATCTTCAACACGTACGGCCCGAGGATGCGTCCGGACGACGGCCGCGTCATTTCCAACTTCATCGTGCAAGCACTGCAGAACGAGCCGATAACAGTGTACGGCACGGGCCAGCAGACACGTTCATTTTGTTATGTCGACGATCTCATCGTAGGTCTGGTTCGCATGATGCAGACAGCTGACGATGTTACCGGTCCGATCAACCTTGGCAATCCGGTCGAATTTACGATGCTCGAACTCGCCAATCTTGTGATCGAGCTCACTGGAAGCCGGTCGACTGTCGAATTTATGCCGCTGCCGATCGACGATCCAAAACAGCGACAACCCGATATCGGGACAGCCTTGCACGAGTTGAATTGGAGGCCGGAAACCGCATTGCGAGATGGTCTTGCCAAGACCATCGCCTATTTCGAAGGCTTGGCTTCGTCTGGGCATTTGCGGCCCGCGGCCGCCGAATGAAGACAGTCCTGGTCACCGGCGGGGCCGGCTATATCGGATCACATTGTTGCAAGGCTTTCGCCGAAGCCGGTTGGTCCGTCATTGCATATGACAATCTCTCGCGCGGTTGGCGCGACGCGGTCAAATGGGGGCCGCTCGTCGAGGGCGATATTTGCGACGCCGCGGCCGTGTCGGCGGCGCTGCGACAATACAAGCCTGATGTGGTGGCGCATTTCGCCGCCTACGCCTATGTGGGCGAGTCCGTCGAGCGCCCGGAACTCTATTATCGAAACAACAGTTTCGGCTCGCTGGTTTTATTCGAGGAAATGCTGAAGGCCGGCGCCGACAAGCTGATCTTTTCCAGCACCTGCGCGTCCTATGGCGTACCGGTTCGCTCGCCGATTGACGAAATGCATCCGCAGTCGCCCATCAATCCCTATGGATGGTCGAAATTCATCATAGAACGGATGGTGGACAGCCTGTCATTCGCTCATGGTCTGAACGCGGTCATGCTCCGGTATTTCAACGCGGCCGGATGCGATCCCGACGGCGAGATCGGTGAACGGCATGAACCGGAAACACACGTCATACCGCTCGCTATCGAGGCGGCGGTCAGGCCGGGTCGGATCTTTACCGTCAACGGCACCGACTTCGATACCCGCGATGGAACCGCGGTGCGGGACTATGTCCATGTCACCGATCTCGCGCGTGCCCACGTCCTGGCAGGGGAGAAGCTTCTCCGCGACAAAGGTGTCGACGTCTACAATCTCGGAACCGGAACCGGAACGACGGTGAAGGAATTGGTCGATGCGGTGAACCGGGCTTCGGGATCGCGCGTTCCGGTGGTCTACGGTCCGCGCAGGGCTGGTGACCCGCCAGCGCTCGTGGCCGCGGCCGGCAAGGCGCACCGGGAACTCGGCTGGGTGCCCGAGCAATCTGGAATCGACAGGATCGTCGAGACGGCATTGGCTTGGTATCGCAGCCGATAGCTACGCCAGACGGCCGGGTGGCCCTACGCCACCATCCAGAAAAGCGGCGTCCTCAAGTAGGGATCACTTACCCTCGGCCTCGGAGGCACATACGATTTCGTGCTGGCGACGTTGATATTGAGGAACGACGAGAGAAGCGGGCCCTTGGCTGTTCACTCTGCCGTCCTCTATCCAAATGACGTTTGCGGCGTCACGCGCCGTTTCGATGCGGTGCGTGATCAGCAAAATGGTCCTGTTGCCAAGCTTTCTATCAATCGCACGCCGAACCTGGTCCTCGAGCGCGGTATCGAGTGCGTTCATAGCCTCGTCCAGGATCAGGAAGTCCGGATCGCGCAATACAGCTCGCGCGAGGCCGATGCGCTGTCGCTGGCCACCGGAAAATCGCAGTCCTTCCTGTCCGATCCAGGTGTCGTAACCGTCTGGAAGGTCCTCGACGAATGCCGCGACACCCGCACTGCGGGCAGCGGCAAGGATCTCTTCTTCGGTCGCATCGGCTTTGGCCATTCGGATGTTCTCCGTCACCGTGCCCTCGACCAGGTCGACGTCCTGCCCGGTCACCGCGATCTTGGAAAGCCAATCGTCCCGCCTGATATCCTGGAGCCGGGTACCGTCGATCTTGATCTCTCCGGAGGTCGGTTCGTATAGCCGCAGGAGGAGATTGACGATCGTGGTCTTGCCGGCGCCACTTGCCCCGATCAGGGCCGTGGTTACTCCGGCTGGAATCTCGAGCGACAGGTCCGTGAGCACCGGCGCGTTTGGATCATATCCGAAGGTGACGCGCTCGAAGACGATACTCGCGTCCAAATTCCTGAGCGCGATTGTTCCCTGCGATGGATATTCCTTGTCTTCGGACTGGATCATCTCCAGGACCGAGCGCAGTTGCGGCTGCATCTGCGCCAGAAACAGCAGGTTGCTTTCGAACTCCTGGGTATGCGGTTGCAATCGATACAGCAGCGCGACCGCGGCCAGCGTCACCTCGAAGCTGATGTGCCACCACCCCGAGACCAGAACGATGGAGCCCAACATTCCGAGGTAGCCGATCTCGGTGGTTGGCCCGATCCATGAGGACAGGCGGATCATGGACAACGAAGCGTTGCGCGCGGCCGCCGATGATTGCACGAAGCGGCGCTGATGAAGCGCCTCCTGTCCGTAGGCGCGGATGGTGCGCAACGCCTGGAGCGTCATGAGCATGTGCTCGCCGAGCAATTGGTGGATCTTCTTCACCTGATGGCCCAGGTCACGCGCGGGCCGCGAAAAGATGCGCAAGATCGCGGAGATCGCGATTGAGCCGAGGGCTGCGATCAGCAGGATCTTCCAGGAGATAGTGAGCAGGAAGACGGCGAACACGACGATCGAGCAGCTATTTATGATGAGCCGGGTGACCGCGCCATAAGCCTGCGCGACCAACCACGATTCCGTCCCGAGCACCTCCATGAGTTGCGATTGCTCGTGCTGCTGGATGGTTCCGAAAGCGACCCTGAGATATTGTTGGTGGACGAGGTTTCGCGACCGTTCGCTGATCCGTTCGCCAATGCTCGAGCTGATCAACGAATATACCAGCGCCAGCGCACCACGCGCGAGGATGAGCAGCAGGATCGCCAAGGCGAGCCGGGTAGGACTACCGAACCAGGCGACTGCCAGGCCCAGCGCTCGACCTTGAAGGCCACCTCCTGCCTCCGTGATCCGGTTGGACACCAGATAGAGGAACAGCAGGATCAGGGTGATGCCGAGCGTCTCGGCCAAGGACGACAGAAAACCAAGCGCGAGCAGCACGGGGGTCGCCCAGCGCGGCTTTCCAACGATGCGAAGCAGGTGTGAAAGATCGCGCAACGAAGCACGGACCGCACCGCGGCGTATGGCGTCCTTGGCGTCGCTCATTTCAGGTCCCCGATCGGGAAGCGCGTGGTCACCCGCGGGCGGATCGGCCCCCGACCGCGCGCCAGCCTCGTCGCGACACGCTTGGCCAGATGCGTACCGATCCACGGCAAATCGAAGGCGATTATCCGCATGGCGATCACCGGATGGTGGCGCAGCAACAGTGACAGGATCGGGAGCACATAGCGCGGTTGCCTCTGGCGCAACGTTCGCTCGAGGAGCCAGGCCGAATAGAAATGCAGGCCCTCACGCAGCGTCGGTGCCGCATCCGGGTGGCGGCCGAGCATCTCGTCCACCACGAGCATCCAGGATCGCAGCATGCGGGTCATGTCGCTCGACATATTTCCCGGCAAATAGCGATACCCGACCAGCGGCTCTTCGACGACTTCGAAGTGGTACCCTTCGGCGACGCGACAATAGAAGAGGATATCTTCACAACCCTGCGCACCGGCCTCTCGCAGTCCGCTCTCGAAACCGCCGGCGTCTATCAGTGCCTGTCGGCGTACCAGGGCGGCGCTGCCGTTACCAACGAAATTGCCGTGGAAGAGGCGTTCAAGCACATCGCCCCGCCAGTTTGGCCGATGCCGGTCATCGGTTACCGCACCCTGGGCATCGACCACCAAATACCAGCAGTAGACGAGCCCTACTTTCTCGTCTGTCCGATCGAGCACAGCCATCTGCCGCTCGATCTTAGTCGGCGCCCAGAGATCGTCGGCATCGACAAATGCGATCATATCAGATCGCGCCGCTTGCCATCCCCTGTTGCGGGCAGCGGCTACCCCGGCGTTTGCCTGCTCGATCAGCCGCACGCGCGGGTCGAGCTCCATGTGACGCCGGGCGATGGCAACAGTCTGGTCGCGCGACCCATCGTCGACGACAATAATCTCAAGCGCCTTGTAGGACTGCGAGCGAACGCTGCGGAGCGTCTCGTCGATCGTATCTTGCGCGTTATACGCGGGGATGATGACGCTGACCGGTTCGCCGTTCATTCAAGGACGGCCTCTAAAATGGCAACAAACTCATCGAGCGAACGATCGCCGCGAATCTCGATGCGGGGAAGGTCGATGGGATCGCTATTAAGGTCCGCCGGCCCATGTCCGCCGCCAAAGCCGATCCGATAGCCGCACTCCTTGGCCAGGCGGCCAAGCCGTCGGTCGGTGACCGAGAAAGGTGCCGCGAACGCCATCGTGGGCCGGCCGGTCCACCGTTCGATGAACATCCGTGAGCGTAACAGCTCACCGGCCAGGTCGGAGCTCGAAAGACCATCGATCGCGCGGTGCGTCGCCAGATGGCTTCCGAAGAATACACCTTCGGTGGCGAGGCGACGCACCGTCCCGGCGTCCATGAGCGGCGCCGGTGGACCAAAGTCGGCATCCCACCGCGCGCTTTCCCCCACAAGGTCCGTCACCAGGAAGACCTCCGCGGTCAAGTCGTTCGCTCGCAAGATCGGCCAGGTTTGGTCGGCAAAGTTCTGGAAACCATCATCGAAGGTGATGAGCACCGGGCGGCCAACGAAAGGATGGCGGTTGGCGACGAACCATTCCAGCTGATCGGAAATGATCGTGTGAAAGCCATTGGCGCGCAGCCATGCCATCTGGTCGGCGAACGCGGCGGGGGTCAACCGATAACGGGCGAGCGCGGCCGGACCTTCATCGCAGATGCTGTGATACATGAGAACAGGGACGCGTTGCCGCCGCTCGCTGCGCGCGACCTCGCGGCGCAGCGCCCGCGCCCCGCCCCAGACGATATTTCGCGCGACCTCTATTTCGATCGGCGCGCGGATCGGGACATGGTCGATCGTCGGTTCCGTTGCCACATCCTCAGGTAACACCCGGCGGAAGCGGTCGATGCGGTAGAGATCTGTCTGGATCGATCGCTCGAGGACGAGGCCTTCCGTCGCTGCCAGCGTCTGCGAGATGATTTGTGCGCCGAATTGGTGGTCCCAATCGAAGCCCGTCCGTTCCAAATTGTCACGAAGCACGAATGCGTTTGCGCTGACAAGACTGCCGCCAGGCGCCAACGCCGCCACGAGTTTTGAGGCGAGTTGCCGCAATTCGGCGGGATCGTCCAGGAAATAAAGCACCTCCGAGCAAATGATCAGGTCCATCCCACCCGGCAGGACAGCCGCGGCGAAATCCAGCACGGCGAACTCGACATTCAGTTGATCCGAGCAGCGCGCGCGCGCGCGTTCGACGGCTACGGCGGAAATGTCGGTTGCGGTCAAATGGCCCACCAGCGGCGCCAGTTGCCGCGTGAAGTGGCCCTCCGCGCAGGCCAGTTCAAGCGCCCGTCCTATGGGACCGGCCGGCAGAATTTCGAGCTGCCGCTCGTATTTTTCCTGCTCATAGGCCGAACCGTAGTTCCAGGGATCCTCAGTCGCGAAATGGCGATCCCAGAACGACGCGCGATCATCGTCGCGCCCACCCTCGGCCCGGACACGGCGCGGCGGCGCAAGAGGTTTTATCGCCTCGGCACTCGAACGCACCAGCCCTTCGGCTTCCGCTGCCAACCGCGCCAGTCTGTCGTAGTGGCTGCCCGGATCAGACCGGCGTCCCGCCGCCGACAGCAATGCGTCTGCTGCAAACTTATCCTGCTTGTCGGCTCCGGCGTTCTGTCGCGGATCTGGAAGGGGCGATCGGCCCGTCAGCCGCGCGGCTCCCTTCCGGAAGCGAAACGCCATGCGCTGGTAGCCGGACAGGCCGCGTATGACCTCCTGAGGAGTCACGAAATCGAGAATCAGTTCAATCCAATGACGCCTTGTCACTCTGCCGAGCGCACCGAACTGCACCAGAGCCTCGATCTTGCCGTCGATCATCAGGTAGGCGTAGATTTGATCGATCCCTTCCGGCAATTCGGTCGAGGTCGGATTTCGAGCATCGACGCGAATGCCGAGCGTTAGCGCCAGCGGGCGCGGCGCGGCAAGATCGTCGAAGTCGAGAAGCATTTGCTCAAGATGATATTGTACGCGGCGACCCGCCACGGGATCGCCCCAGACTTGGCCGAGGTCGATGATCAGACCGCTCAAGGGGCCGCCGAACCTGTCCCACCTGGAAGCCAATTGCTCCGGCACCGACAGGCTTCCCACCATCAGGCCGTCGAAAACGACCTTGGCGATCTCACGCACCCATTCATATCTGGCCGGGAGCGCACGCAAGATCTGCCGGTCGATCGAGCCGCCGCCGCCGCGGCCGCAATCAGCTGCCGCGATCCACAGCGCGAACCACGCCAGTGCTTGGGAAGCGGTGCGGCCGTCCGCCGAGATCGCCCCATTGGCATGCGCCGACGCTGGATGCTTGACCCTGGAGTCGGCGGAAAAGCCGCGGGCGATAACGATTTCCGCGTCTGCCAGCATCTGCCTCGAATTGCGGGTGAGCGAGTTGGGGCTTGCCCGATAAAAAGCGAGCGGCTCGTCGACCATCACCCAAGGTTTGCCTTGACGTGCGACGCGCTGCCACAAATCCCAGTCCTCGCAGGTGTGCAGCGACACATCAAAGCCGCCCAACTCGACGATTGTCGCCCGATCGATCAGCAGCGCGTGCGTGCGGATGGCACATCGGCGCGCGAAGGCCTCGAAGGGTTCAATCGCAACCTCGGTCGCGATGCTCGACGGGGTCAGTGCGCCATCGGGCATCACGCGCCGGGAACCGCAATAGCAAGCCACGGCATCAGGCGCGGCCTCCAGTGCGGCGAGCATCTTTGCGAGGAAGCCGGCATCCACCCAATCGTCCGCATCCAGGAACATCAGCCAGCGGCCACGCGCCATCGAAATCCCTTCATTGCGCGCCCCCGCGGCGCAATGGGCGCAAGAGTTCGCTGTCCGAAACCGGGCATCGCGCTCAACATAACCGGCGATGATTTGTGCGGTATTATCCGTCGAGCCGTCGTCGACAATGATCGCCTCCCAATCGGCGATACCCTGAGCGAGGAGGCAATCGAGCGCCTGTGTGAGCGTGACCTCGGCGTTCCGGGCAGGCACCACGACTGAAACCAAGGGATTATGCGCCACGCCGTCTTACCCGCGCCTGGTTCGGAGGTAGAACAGGATTCCCGAAGCATAGCCGGCGATTTCCTGCCAAAGGAAATGGTCCTCAGGGACCCTGCGTCCAAGCAGCCTCCTGCGAACCCTGCCAAGGTACCAAAGTGGCTTCCATTTGAGAACCTGCGTCAAATTCGCCTTGACGCCGGTCCGTTCGTGCTGGACGAGCAACGCCGCTGAGTGACCGCGCATGTAGGAGTAGATTTGCTTGGCCAAGCCTTCCATGGTCCGCCTGTGGAAATGGAACGCGACGGAGGTGGGCTGATAACGGCAGTCATATCCATTGGCGAGCAGCCGGTACCAATATTCGGAATCGCCCGAACATCCGGCCTGACCGACGTCGAGGCGCTCGTCGAACAACCCGGCATGGTCGAACACGTCGCGCCGGAACGCCATGCTGGCGCCGGCCCCGATTTTCCAGGCCGGGAACACCTCGTGCCTGCTGGCGGCAAAATCGGCCGCGCGGAAAATTCGGGGTGTATAGCCCTGCCCGAAACCCCAGAATGTCTCGAAATAGCGCTGCGCTTCGGTGGCAAGCTCGGCGGGCAATACGAGACCCGTCACCGCGCCGATCGAGGGACCGTCGAATGCCGTGACCAGCCGCTCAAGCCATTGCGGATGAAGCAGAACGTCATCATCGGTGTATGCAACGATCTCCGAGGATGCACGCAAGGCTCCCCGGTTGCGGGCTATATCCAGGCCAGGTCGATCCTCGCGCACATAGATAGCGCCGGCAGCGACCGCTACCTCGCGCGTTTCGCTGCCTCTCGATGCGTTGTCTACCACAATGATCTCTTCAGGCGGGAAGGTTTGCCGAGGAAGCGAGGCGAGGCAGCGCCGCAATTCGTTCGGCCTGTCGCGCGTGCAGATGACCACGCTGGCGCTCGGCAGGTCCAGAACCGGTGCGGTCAGGCTTGAGTCTCGAGCGGTCGCCATCGGGGCAATGCGGCACTCGCCGTCGCTCGCCCTGAGCAAATGCCCGACCGGCAGTCCGCCGCGCCACAAGACGATCATGCCGGCATCGCAGCCTTCGGGAGCATCTTGGATGTCCAAATCCACATGGCGGACACCCGCGCAGCCTTCCACGCCAAACATCTCGCGCAGTTCCGCTTTCAGTATATTCGCGTGCCCGTCTGGGGTGGATGACATCTTCACCAGCTAATTTCGCCGTAAACAGGCCGAAACTCGGCGTCTGTGCGTAATATCCGTTTCATGCCAACCTTGATCCAGCGAGGAACCAGCCTGGCCCGGCAATATGAGTTTACCATGTCGGGCAAACGCGAAATCGTCATGCGCGGGTCCAGGGTGACTGACGTCTTCAACAGGCTGCCGGCCGCGCGAAACCGCCCCTCAATCAAGGCTCTTGTGGCAAGCCACTGGATCATGTCGACCAGATGGGCATCAAGATCGCTTTCGAATTGCGGATATTTTCGACGAAACTCGGCAAGGACAATTTCACAGGAACGAAGCATCTGCATGACATCGCTCGACATGTTGAAATTCGTCATCCGGTAACCCACGAGGTACTGGGGCACGACGCGGAACTCGTAACTTTCCGCTATTCTCAGACACATCAGAAGGTCCTCGCAGCCTTGTGCGCTCCTGGCTCGCAGCGACGGATCGAATTGTCCGGCTCGCTCGAATGCGGAGCGGCGGACAAGCAGCGAACTTCCGTTACCGACAAAATTTTGTCTGCACATGCGCTGGAGAACGTGACCTTGGGCATCGGGCTGATTGCGCAGCGAGAATACCCGATCGTCCTCGTCGATATGCGCAAACCAGCAATAGGCCAGGCCTGCTGACGAGCCACCGTCCCTCAAGGTCCCCAACTGAAGTGCGATTTTGGATGGAGCCCAAAGATCATCCGCGTCGACAAACGCCAGAAACTCTGCGTCAGTAGAAGCTGCACCGCTGTTGCGAGCGTGCGCGACACCGCCATTTGACTGCCCTATGAGGCGTATGCGCCGATCCTTCTCGGCGCAGGAGGCCACGATCGATGCGGACCCGTCCGTCGATCCATCGTCGACCACGACGATGTCCAATGTCTGGTAGCTCTGCCGGCAAATGCTGGTCAGGGTAGAGCGAATGGTTCGCTCGGCATTGAACATCGGCACCACGACGCCAACTGTGGCTTTGTCCGAGATCATCGGGACTTCGTTTTCTCCGCAAGGGTTGATAAAAATTATGCGGGCATGGTCGTCGGTACCGCTCTCGTCAAAGATCGGGGCGAATTCGCGGCAAAACCGCCAGTCCATTAGCTTTTCCTTAACAATCCAGTCAACCGGAAGGCTCCGGTCGCCGAGTCCTGACCGGTAGCGAAGGCCGTTCTAAAAAGTCGCTAGGTGTTTATCTCGCCAAGGCAGGGCCTCAAAAGCGGCGCTCAAGCCAACTCAGCGCGCGAGGCGATGACCTATGTCCAAACGCGGCCAGGCTCGGCCTTATTGTCCGATCAACGTCAAGCCAAACAGAACGGCTAGCCACAGGCCTGTCGCCGCCACCGCCAGCCGGGGCAAGATGCCCTCGCTGGTCAGGTGCATGAACAGAGTGGCGATGATCGCGGCCTTGGCCGCGGCGATCGCCAGGTTGAGCGCGGAGTTCAATCCGCCGAGGTCGAGGAACGACGAGCCCACCGTCAAAGCCAGCAAGGCCAGCAGCCCGAGGTAAGCGACTATAAGTTTGCGGATGTGGCTCATCGGTTGATCAGATAGAGAACGGGAAACAGGAAGACCCAGACGATATCGACGAAATGCCAGTAAAGCCCGATTGCCTGGACACGGTGGATGCGGCTGGCCTCCGTGGTTCCTGGCCAAAGCAGCAGCATACCGGCGATCACGGCGATGCCACATATCAGGTGCAGCGCATGCAGCGATGTCATGGCGAAATAGAGCGCGAAGAAGAACTCGGCGTGGGTCGGATCGGGGCCTGTGAAACTAAACGGCGCGCCAAGAACCGGCGCCAGGCCCTCCTTGAATTCCCTGCCGTACTCGACGGCCTTGACGAGTAGAAAAAGAATTCCAAGCAGGCTCGTGCAGATCAATGCCCAGACAGCCGGGCGCCAACGCCGGCTGGCCGTGAACATGTGAGCAAGCACCATTGCAAAGCTGCTGGTCAAAAGAACGGCCGTGTTCAGCGTGCCGAGCGGCAGCGACAGGCGTTGTGAAGCAGCGGCAAAAGCCGTGCCGTAGCTGATCCTTGCGATCAGGAACACCAGCAGGATCGCGCCGAACAGCATCGCCTCGGACCCGATGAACACCCACATGCCGAACGTGTCGGCGGCCTTCTCGCGGGCCTTTGTATCGAAGGCGACACTTTCGGTGGATGAACGCATCAGGCTTCGTCCTTGTGCGGACTGAACGTCTCGTGCTGCAATCCCTTCATCGCATAGTCATAAGCGGGCCGGCTGACGCTCGGCATGGTGTCGAAATTATGCGGTGGCGGTGGTGAAGCCGTCTGCCATTCGAGTCCGGTCGCGCCCCACGGATTGGCGGGCGCTCGCGCACCTCGAAACATCGACCAGCCGAGATAGAACAACGGCATCAGGTAGCCAAACGCCAGCACCACCGCGCCCGCCGACGACAGGACATGCCAGAATTGAAATTCGGGCGGATAGGTATGATACCGCCGCGGCATGCCGATAAAACCGAGCACGAATTGCGGGAAGAAGGTCAGGTTGAAGCCGAGGAAGGTGACGGTCGCCGCGATCCGCCCCCACGTCTCGGAATACATGCGGCCGGTCAGTTTCGGCCACCAGAAATGCAGCCCGGCCATGTAGGCCGTCACCATGCCGCCAACCATGATGTAGTGGAAATGCGCCACGACGAAGTAGGTGTCGTGGACGTGGACATCGATGGCGAGCGCGGCGAGAAACAAACCCGCCAGCCCGCCGAAGGTGAACAGCGCCAGGAAGAACAGCGCGTAAAGCATCGGCGTCTCGAAGGTGATCTCGCCCTTGCGCAGCGTCAGGCTCCAGTTGAACACTTTTATAGCTGAGGGGATGGCGACGCAGAACGACAGGAAAGAGAACAGCACCCCGGCATAGGCCGATTGGCCGGAGACGAACATGTGGTGGCCCCAGACGAGGAAGCCGAACACCGCGATTGCCATTGAGGACAGGGCAACGGCCTTGTAGCCGAACAGCGGCCGGCGGCTGAAGCAGGGCAGCACCTCCGAGACCACGCCCATGCCTGGCAAAATCATGATGTAGACGGCCGGGTGCGAATAGAACCAGAACAGATGCTGGAACAGCAGCGGGTCGCCGCCGAGCGCTGGGTTGAAGATGCCGATGCCGAACACCCGTTCAAGCACGATCAGGATCAGCGAGGCGGCCAGCACGGGCGTTGCCAGCACCATCACCAGCGCGGTGGCGTACATCGTCCAGACGAAGATCGGCAGCCGGAACCAGGTCAGTCCCGGCGCGCGCAACGTGTGGATGGTGACGATGAAATTGACGCCGGTCATGATCGTCGAGAAACCGACGATAAAGACGCCAAGGGCCGCCATGGAGACGAAGCCGTTAGCGTAGAGCGTCGAGAGCGGCGTGTAGAACGTCCAGCCCGTGTCGACGCCGCCGGCGAGCACCGAGGCCAGGGCAAATGCACTGCCGAGGATGAACACATACCAGCTGGCGAGGTTGAGGCGCGGGAAGGCGAGATCGCGCGCGCCGATCATCAGTGGCAAAAGGAAATTGCCTAATGTCGCCGGAATCGACGGCACCAGGAAAAACCACACCATGATGATTCCGTGCAGGGAGAACAATCGGTTGTAGGTATCGTCGGAAACGAGGTCGCCGGCAGGCGTGGCAAGTTCCACGCGCATCAGCACGGCAAAGGCGCCGCCGAGGAAGAAGAAAGCCGTAAGCGACATCAAATAGAGCCAGGCGACGCGCTTGTGGTCGGTGGTCAACAGCCATGCGGCGGGACCGGCGCCCTCGCCAAGATAGCTCGAAGCCCTCAGCGCTTCGGTGCTCATTGGGTCGCCTCGTTCCTGGTTGCCGCCCGCGGTGAAAGCGATTTGAGATAGGCGAGCAGCATCTACATCTCGCCCTCGTCGACAATTCCATCGAAGCTCGGCATCACCGGATCGTAACCGGCGGCGATTTCCTTCTTCGGCTCTATGATGGAATCGCGCAGATAGCGTTCGTCGGCGACGACTGTCTGCTGGTTGTCCAACGCCACCGGCCGTCCGAAGATGCCGGCAAGATCCGGAGCCCTCACCTTGCTGGACTTTTCATGGCAGCCGGAACAGCCGAGCGCCCGAAACAGTTTTTCACCACCGGCCGCGAGCGTGTCGCCCTTGCCCTGGTTTCCCAGCCACGCCGCATAATCTTCCGGTGGCATCGCCGTTACCCAGCCACCCATTTCCGAATGCTGCGTGCCGCAATATTGCGCGCAGAACAGATGATAGCGCCCCGGCTCGTCAGCTATGAACCAGACATGGGTGGTGCGCCCCGGCACGGCGTCCTGCTTGACCCGGAAGGCCGGCACGAAGAACGAGTGGATGACATCTTGCGATGCCAGCGAGACGATCACCGTCTTTCCGACCGGCACATGCAGTTCGTTGATCTCGCGCTGGCCGCCGGGATGGCGGAACTCCCACATCCATTGCTTGCCGAGGCCGGCGATTTCGAGCGCGTCGAGCGGCGGATGTTCGCGGCGCAGGAACAGCACGGCGCCCCACCCGAAGATGACGAAAGCGATCAGCAGGCTCGCTACTGTCCAGGCCACTTCCAGGGGCAGGCTGCGCGCGCGCTCGCCGGTTCGTTCCGCCTTGGAGCCGGCGCGATATTTGATGGCATAGAAGACGACGAGGCTCGCCAGGAAGATCCCCAAGGCCGCGGTGAATGCCAGCAAGGTGTAAAACAACATGTCGACGCTGCCGGCGATCGACGAGGCCTCGGGTGGCGTGAAGGGGATGCCGAAGCTCAAACCCGCCTCCCCCGCGTCAGCATGAAAAGGCTCGCACAGAGCCCCAGCAGCGCTGCCAGCCCCGCTACCTTCAGAACCGCCTGTATCGTCGAGGTGTACTGCCCTTTGGAGCTATCGAAGCCGGCACAGAGCAGGAAGACATGGTCGGCAATCGATCCCAGCCGCCCCGCCGACGCCTCGACCAGAGCAAGCCTCAAATCGCGCGGCTCGAAAGTCAGCGCCGGCAGCACCTGTGCGATCCGCCCTTGCGGCGTCAGCGCGATGACGGCGATCGGATGGACGTATTGGGCGATGCGGTCACGTCGGTCGAAGGTGATGCCGGCCTCCGATGCAAGGTCGGCACCGCCGCCATCGGCACTGGTCAGAAAACGCCAGGCCGACAGGCCGGCCTCACCGGCGGACCGCGCGACCTCGCTCCGGACGGAGGCCGCGTCTGCAACCGCCTCGGAAGGATCTATCGAGACGAAAAGCGCGTGATAGGTGGAAGGATCAAGGCCGGTCTTGTTCAAATCCGAGGCCACCGCCTGCTGGGTGACACCGCACAGGTTGGGACATTTGTCGTAGCCGAAGATGACGAGCGCCGGCCGACCGTCGAGGATGGCAGACAACGGCGCCTGCTTGCCGGAGCTGTCTTGAAAAACCCGATCGAGATCGAGCTGGGCGCCGATTTTCGGTTCGAAAGACGGCCGCGCCGAAGCGCTGGCGGCAGCTGGAAGAAGCAACAAGAATACCAGCAGCCCCAAACGCGTCATGGGCTCGCCCCCGGGGCCGGTGCGGCTTGGCTCGGCTGGGGCGCCTTGTCGTTTGGCTGCGCGGTGAATGATCCGGCGTGGCAATCGCTGGCCTGTGGCGCGCGTGGGACCTGGCCTTCGAGCAAGCCGCAATCCTGACCTGGCGAAGCGGCCGCGCCTGCCCAGTCCGGCAGACCTTGCGCCGCAACCAGCTTCATCGCGTCTTCGATTGGAATGCGCGCTATGCCGGCACCGCGATCAACCCAGGCAAGCCTGCCGAGTTCCTCATCTTCCCGCTTGCGGAACTCCGCGAGATCGGCTCCCGGCAAGCGCTGTAATGCGGGACCTGCTTGGCTGGTCTTCTCGGCATTCGCCAAGGGCCAGTATGGAGCCGTGTCGAAAATCAGCTTCAGCGCCAGGGCCGCAAGCGCCAGGAAGACCACCAGCGCGACCCCGAAGAGCAGCAGGGCGCGTGGCCAGACATCACGCGTTTCAGGATGCGAGGCCTTAGCCACGGACCAGCCTCCTGCGCCACACAGCAATGCGGTCTGGCCTCTCCCAGAGGTAGAGGAAACACGCGCACCACGCGCCACCCGCCCCTGCGAACGCCGCCAGGTCCGGCCAGGACACCTGCGCGCCGGCTGCCGACAGCGACGGGCGAACGCGCCAGACGACGTCAAGGAAATGTCCGGCAAGAACGACCGCGCCAAGCCCCAGCAGGCCGCGATGGCTGCGTTTGACCGAGCGTATGAGGAAGGCGAAGAAGGGCACCACGAACTGCAGCGCGATCAGCAGCCAGAGCAGATATTGCCAGCCGTTCCGGCCACGAAGGACGTACCAGTGGATTTCTTCCGGCAGGTCGCCGGCCCAGACGATCAGCCACTGCATGAAGGACAGGTACGTCCACATAAGCATGAAGCCGAACAGCATGTTGGCGACGTCTTCGCCAAGCGCCACGTCCTCCTCGCCACCGGGCATCGTCTCGATCGCGCGGCTGGCTGCCAACACCACCAGAGCCAATGCACACGCGCCGACGACTTCGGCAGCGGCTTCGAGCAGCGCGTAGATGGTCGACGTGAACTCCGGCTCGATTGACAGCATCCAGTCGATGGCAAGCACCGTTGCTGCCAGGCCGTGGACGATGATCCCGATCGCATAGCCGGTGGTGTTCCCCTGTCTCGATCTGTCGCCATCAGGCGCTGTCCAGCCGATGACGAGCCAAGCGAGCACCAGCCACGCCAGTGCACACGCCAGGAAACGACCGATGAAGAATGGCACGTTGAGATAGGCAAGCTTTTGTCGCACCGCTTCCGGCAGCATCGCAGGGTCCGCTCTCACCCAGGGAAAGACCAGATCGAGCCGGGTGAGGACAGGTAGAAACAACAACAGCGCCAGCGGCAGCGTCGCGACGATGGCGCGCAGGGGCGGACGCAGCGCGTCGCCCCAACGACCGCCGGTCAGGCCGTGGACCATCAGAACAGTCATCGCGCCAAGCGGCAGTCCGAGTAGGAACAGCGCTGCAGTCAGCCAGCCGGCAAGCGCTGTCTGCGGATTGAGAAAAAGCCCGATGCCGCAAAGCAGAAGTCCCGCGGCGGCCGCAACAACCATCGGAGCAAAAACACCATCGGGCCATGCGAAATGCCTCATCGCGCGGCCTCCGCATCGAGTTTCGCGCGAAGCGTATCCGGCAGCGCCTTGCCAGGTGCGTAGCGTGAATATTGCAAGGCCCTGATATAGGCGACGATCGCCCATCGATCGGTCGGTGGCACGCGCGCGGCATCGGAATACATCGCGCCATAGCCGTTGGTGATCACGTCGTAGAAATGGCGATCGGGTGCCTTGCGCAGCGCGTCCTGATGATAGCTCGGCGGTGCCGGGAAACCGCGCTGGACCACCATGCCGTGACCGTCGCCGGTGCGGCCATGGCAGGGCGAGCAGAAGATGTCGAAGCGTTGCTGCCCGCGCTGGAGAAGCGCTGTGGTGACCGGGTACGGAAATCTGTCCGGCGTTGCCGCGAGGTCCGTGTCGCGCGCCACGCTGCCATCGACCGGCGTCCGGGCCGACATGCCGTCGGCGAATTGCTTGCTGGCCTCGAGCGGGTTGTAACGCGGCTGGTCGGCCATGTCCTGTTTGCAGCCGGCGAGCAGCAGGATGAATGGCAAGAGCGGCGTCCGCCATCTCATGCCTCCACATCCTCGACTGTCTCCGCGCCAAGCCGGGTCAGCTGCCGCCTGGTGATGCCCTTGCGGTATTTCGGATCGGCGGCTTCGACGAGAAGGTAGAACTTGCCGCCCTGCGCGTAGGTGAAAGTTTTGGCGTTGAACACCGGATGGTAATATTGCGGCAAACCGTTCGCGCGGAGCATGCCGACGAAGCCGGCCAGAGCCGCGCCCAGTATGGCTGCCTCGAAGGCGATCACCATGAAAGGCGGCCAGGAATGCAGCGGCCGGCCGCCGACATTGACGGGATAGTCGATCTCGACCGAATAGAGGATCAGTGCATAAACCAGCAGCCCGCCGGCAATGCCGCCCGCCAGCACCGCCCATGGCAGCCGCGTCCTTGGCATGCCCAAAATTTCGGCAAGGCCGCGCACCTCGAAGGGCGAGAACGCATCCATACGCCGGTAACCCTTGTCGCGCATCGTGCGCGCCGCCTGCGACAGCGCATCGGGATCGGCGAAAGCCGCGATGACCCCATGGAGGCTCATGCGGCCCCGCTTTTCTCTTCGACCAATTCCTCGACCTCGAAGATGGTGATCGCCGGCAGGATGCGGATGAACAGGAAGACCAGCGCGAAGAAGGTACCGATCGAACCGAACAGGATGCCGAAATCGAGCCAGGTCAGAGACTGCTCGCCCCAGGACGACGGCAGGTAGTCACGGCTCGGACCTGTTACCACGATGACATAGCGCTCCAGCCACATGCCGATGTTGATGACCAGCGCGATCGAAAACAAAACCGGCATGTTGAGCCGCACGCGGCGCAGCCAGAGCAGCTGCAGCACGATGCAATTGCAAAACAGCATGATCCAGAACAATGGCGCGTAAGGACCGACTGCGCGCTGGGCCATCATCGCGCGCTCATAAGGCTGCCCAGAATACCAGGCGAAGAATGATTCCGACGCATAGCCGTAGATGACGATCATGCCGGCCGCGATCATCAGCTTGGCGGCGTTCTCCATGTGGCGCAACGTGATCAGGTCTTCGACCGCGAAGGCCCAGCGCAAGGGAATGGCGATGGTCAGCACCATGGCAAAGCCGGAGAGCAGCGCGCCGGCGACGAAGTAAGGCGGGAAGATCGTCGAGTGATAGCCCGGCGTGATGGCATAGGTGAAATCGAGCGCGACGATCGAATGCACCGACACGACGAGCGGTGTGGCAAGGGCCGCCATCAGGAAATAGACGGTCCGATAGCGCGCCCAATGGTAGGCCGAGCCGCGCCAGCCAAGCGCCAGGATGCCGTAGAAGAGTTGGCCGGCGCGCGATCTGGCGCAGTCGCGCAGCACGCCGAGATCCGGCAGCAGTCCCATGTACCAGAACAGCAGCGACACGCTGGCGTAGGTGGAAATCGCGGCAAAATCCCAGACCAGCGGGCTGCGCCATTGTGGCCAATGCATATGGGTGTTGGGCAGGGGCAGCAGCCAGTAGAAGAACCATGGCCGGCCGAGATGCAGGATCGGGTAGAGCCCGGCCATCGCCACGGCAAACAGCGTCATCGCCTCGGCGAAGCGGTTGATCGAGGCACGCCAGGGCTGGCGCAGCAAAAGCAGCACCGCCGAGATCAGCGTGCCGGCATGGCCGATGCCGATCCACCAGACGAAGCTGGAAATCATCGTGCCCCAGACGACAGGAATGTTGACGCCGTAAGCGCCCACGCCGACCGAGATCAGGTAGGTGATGGAATAGAGGAACAGCAGCACGAAGGCGAAGCAGACGAAGAACGCCGCCCAGAAGAAGCGCGGCAGCTTGCCTTGCAGGACGATCGCGCTGATACGGCCGCTGATCTCGGGAAAATCATGGCGCCCCCGCAGCACCGGCGCTTGCGGCTGGGCTTTTCCGGCTCTGAGGGCGACCGCTTCAGCCATCGCCGGTCTCTGTGCCTGGCTTGCCGCCGATCCCGGCGTTCGGATTGGTGATCTTGCCGAGATAGGTGGTGCGCGGCCGCGTGTTCAGCTCTTCGAGCAGGGCATAGTTATGCGGCGCGGCTTTCTCGCGCGATACCTGAGAACCCTTCCTTTTGAGGTCCCCAAAGATGATGGCCTGTGTCGGGCATGCCTGCTGGCAAGCGGTGACGACTTCGCCATCGGCGATTTCGCGGTTCTCGATCTGCGCGCGGATGCGCTTTTCGGCGACGCGCTGGACGCAATAAGTGCATTTTTCCATGACGCCGCGCGAGCGCACGGTGACGTCAGGATTATGCACGGCCTGCCGTGGCCCGGCGCTGTCCTTGTCGAACTCCTGGTACTCGAGGAAATTGAAGCGGCGCACCTTGTAGGGGCAGTTCTGCGAACAGTAACGCGTGCCGATGCAGCGGTTGTAGACCTGCGCGTTCAGGCCGTCATGGGTGTGGATCGTCGCGTTGACCGGACAGACCGCCTCGCAGGGCGCCTTCTCGCAATGCATGCAAGGCACGGGTTGGAAGAAGGTGTCGGGGTCGTCGACCGCGCCGGCGTAGTAACGGTCGATGCGCAGCCAATGCATTTCGTGACCGCGGGCGGCTTCATCCGGTCCGACGGTCGCGATATTGTTCTCGGCCTGGCAGGCCGATACGCAAGCCATGCAGCCGATGCAGGCCGAGAGGTCGATCGACATGCCCCAGGCTTCCTGGTCGTAGGTCCAGTCGCGGTACAGCGATTCCGTCGGCGCCGGCGGCACGCCGTCGCGAACGAAATGCGGATCTTGCCTGAAGGCGTCGAGCGTCGCGTGCCGCACGATCGCCCTGCCCTCCATCGCCTGATGGTGCTGGGTCGTCACCACCCGCGCCGACCCGTCGCGCGGGGTCAACACGAGGCCATCGGCAAACCACGGAGCCTCTGTGGTACGCAGAATGAAGGCATCGTAGCCACCGGACAACGCGGCGACCGAACCGATCTTGCGCCTGAACCCGAGCGACAGCGTCACCGTGTCGTCAGGCTGTCCGGGCATGATCCAGGCCGGCGCGTCGAGATCCTTGCCGCCTCGTGCCAGATTGACCACCTGCCCGTTTTCGAGCCCCAGGCGCTGTGCGGTCGCCGGCGAAATCAGCGCCGCATTGCCCCAGACGATCTTGCTCAGCGGGCGGGGCAACTCTTGCAGCCACGGCGAATTGGCGTTGCGGCCGTCGCGGAGCCAGGGATCGGCCTCGAAGCGAACCTCCAGCCGATTGGCAACAGGAGCATGCGGCGCGGGATCGCCGATATCCGCGGGCATCGAGACGACGACAGGAGCAGTGACGCTGTTCGGTATGACGCCATCGCGCAATGCCTTTCGCCAGCCCGCCTCGTCCATGTCAGCCCATGTCGGGCGCACCAGGGCTTGCATATCGGCATCGAACTCACCGCCGAGCGCCGCCAGCAGTTGATGCAGGCTCCTGCCTCCGAACAGAGGCTGGATCAGCGGCTGCACGATCGAGGCCGTGCCGTCATAGGCACGGATGTCGCTCCAGCTCTCCAACTCGTGCACGGCGGGAATGTGCCACTGCGCCAGAAATGCGGTCTCGTCGCGATAGAGTCCCCAGTGGACGAGAAGCTTCAGCTTCAAAAAGGCCTTGCGCACATCGACGTCCGACGGCGCCGTGTGCAAGGGATTGGAGCCGAGCACGATGGCGCTGTCGACCGATCCGCTCGTGATGGCCTGGCAAAGCGCGGCAAGATCGCCGTCGATCGGCATGGCATGCGGCGGCTCGATGAAATCCAGCGTGTTGCCGACGGCTCCGAGCCTGACATTCATGGCAAAGGCCACCGCATGCACGAACGGCGTCTGGTGCGCGCCAGGCACCACCAGGGCGTTGCGGCCGGCCTCGCGGAGATCGTCGACAAGCGCGTATTCCATGCCGAGCGACGGCAAACTCGCCGCATCGTGCCCGCCTTCGAGAGCTGCCTTGATCGCCGCCGCAATGCCTTCCACCAGACTCGGTCTGACGGCACGGCGATGATCCGCCGCCGCACCCGTGATTGTGGGCGTCGACTCGACGACGTAGAGACGGTTCATCGTGTCCGTCGGCTTGCGCACGCGCCGCCGCTGCGCGAAATCGCGGGCATAGGCCAGACGTCCCGGCCCTTCGCCGAGGAAATCGGCATCAAGGCTGACGATCACATCGGCGCGGTCGAAATGGTAGGTCGGTGTCAGCGGCCTGCCGAACAGTTTGGCCGTTGCCTGCTCGTTCGCGCTGGCCGCAAGCGGATCGTGCCTGAAGACGCGAAGTTTGGGGTAGCGCTGCTTGAGCGATCCGATCTGCGCCTTGGTCGTCGGCGATGTTGTCGCCTCGATCAGCAGTGCCAAACCTTGCCCGCCCGAAGCGGCCAATCCGCCGGCAAGCTTCGCCATGTCTTTGAGAAAGTCGCCGTAACTCGCAGGCTCGCCTTGCCTGAGCGGGGTGCGAGACCGTTCGGGATCGAACAGCGACAGCACCGCCGCCTGCATGATGGCGTCGGTAGCGCCGCGCGAGGCCGGATGATCCGGATTGCCCTCGACCTTGGTCGGCCGCCCTTCATGGCTCTCGACAAGCGCGCCGATGCCGTAGCCATCGTTGGAAAGGGCCGTCGCATAATAGAGCGGCTTTCCGGGAATAATGTCTTCCGGCTGGCGCACGTAAGGCACGATGCGTTCGGCCTCGCTGCAGGCGGTCAGACCGGCCAGCGAGAGTGACGCGCCCATCAGCTTCAATAAGGTGCGTCGGTCGAGGCCGAACGGCAGGCGTTCGGCGATGGCCGGAAATTCCGCCTCGACGAAGCGCCGGAACTCGGCCGTATCGGCCAGTTCATCCAGGCTCCGCCACGGCTCGCGTCCCGTCGCAGCTCGCCGCAATGCCGCTAGATCGGAGACCGAGACTGGCTTGATGTCAGCGATGGCAGACATAGCAATCCGTCATCGTCTCGGGGTGGATATCAAGGATGCTGATCAGGGAACGCCTGACCTGTTCGATGTCCTGCGGCGGATTCCAGTGCAGCAGGAAAACGTCCTGCGGCGGACGGAGATTGGGACCGGGATCGCGATGACAGCCCAGGCACCATTCCATCGACAAAGAATGCGCGCGCTGCATCAGCGGCATGTCGTCGACATCGCCGTGGCAGGTCTCGCAGGCGACGCCCTTGGCGATGTGGATGGAGTGGTTGAAGTAGACGAAGTCCGGCACCGAATTGACGCGCTGCCATTGCAGCGGCTGTCCTGAGGCAAGGCTTGCGCGCACCGGCGCCAGCATGTCGGCATTGGTGAATATCTGCGAGTGGCAGGTCATGCACACCTCGGTCGCGGGCAATCCCGCGGACGCCGATGTCTCGACGCCATTGTGGCAATAGCGGCAGTCCAGCCCGATATCGCCGACGTGGTGCTTGTGACTGAACGGGACTGCCTGTGCCACGGGACGGCCAACACCGGTGATGAACCCCGAACGCAAAAGTGCCGTGCCGCCGATGGCCGCGAAAATCGCGAAGAAACAAAGTCCCCACAGTATGAAGCGGGCAATCCCGTTGGCATTGCTGGAAAAGACCTGCGGCATCCCCTCGCCGGTTTTCATTCATTTTTGGATCGAGCGCCTAACGGCTGCGACGTGACAAAGGTTCCGCAGGCGCGGACTGCTCACAAAATGGTGACCCTCGAGCACGCAGCCGAAAACCGCCGGGAATCGCAACCCTGCGCAATCCACGGCGTTCGAAATCATCACGATCGATGCGGGAATGTTGCCATGAAGTCGGATGGGAACATAAACGCCGTACTTCGGTTAGACCGACAAACGCGCCGCCACAGAGGCGACAGCCCATGAGACAGGACATAGTGCCGGGAGAGGCATTGCCTGACCATATTCTTGCCGACCATGCAAAGGCGCCTCGTCGCCTGGCCGGGGCGGTCGCTCGGTACGCAGGCCGGGCCGACGAGAGTTGACCGCTTTGACCGACACACCACTGAAGATTGGCGTCGGCGTGCCGCTCGGCGGGATGGGCGAGACGCTCGGTCGCGAAATGGCCAACGCCATCCAGCTCGCTGTCGATGGCGCGAACGAGGCCGGTGGCATCAACGGCCACCGGATCGAAGCGGTCGTCCTCGACGACAAAGGTCGCGAGGAAGACGGCGAGCGGGTCGTGAAGGAATTCGTTCGCAATGCCGCTGCCGTCGCGGCGATCGGCCATTACAACAGCAATGTTACCTTGCACGTCGCGCCTCTCTATGCTGCGGCCGGTCTGCCGTTGATCGGTCCGATCATCTCCAACCGGCACTAACGCACTCCGGATGGAGCAACGTTTACCGTTTCACCAACAGTGACGATGCGACAGGGCTCGCCATCGCCCAATACATGGTCCGCCAGTCGGGCACTGTTGTCGTCATCCAGACCGACACCGTCTATGGAAGGAGCATGAGCAAGGAGTTCGCCGCCGCATTTGAAGCTGCCGGCGGCTCTGTTCTGCGGCGGCACACAGTTCAGGAAGGCGAAAGAAATTTCGCGGACCTCGTGGCCTCCTTGCCTCGGGAAGCGAGCGCCATCTTCTATGGCGGGACCTTCGAGGGTGCCCCTCTGGTGAAGGAAATGCGGACCCGGCAGGATGATCGCCTGTTCGCCACCGGCGATGGTTGCTGGGACGTCGGAAATTTTCTTGAGCCGGCCGGAGCCGCCGCCGAGCAGGGTGAAGGCGTCCTCGTTCTTTCAGCATGTCCGCAACTGGGTGAAATTGCCGGATCGCTGGAAATGGCCGATCGATACGAGCGGCGTTTCGGACGGATCAGGAATTATGCCGTCAATGCCTTTGACGCCGCGGCGACGTTGATCGATGCCATCCGGGTCGCCTCCAACAACGGCGACCCGACCCGGGATCGCGTCGCGGACGCGCTGCGTGGGATACATCGCCAGGGGATTGCGTACGAACAAAAGATTTCCTGGGATGCCAACGGCGATAATCGCGCCGCGGTTACGGCCTTGCATAGGATCGAGAGCGGTCGATTCCGGCAGGTAGCCGTTGTGAAGAAGGAGGGCAACCAGGACGAGCCAGAAGACTGAGGCGCTTGTGAAGGACAGCCCAGGCTACATCTGGCCTCGAAATCAGGGCGCAACTTCGAGCACGATCTTTCCGCGCACATGCTTGTTTTCCAGCCAGGCTTCGGCGGCAGCGGCCTCCTGCAGCGGAAAGGTCGCGTCGACGTGCGGCCGCACCTTGCCTTCGTCAATCAGGCGGCCGATTTCGCCAAGCTGGGCTGCATTCGGCTTCGCCATGTAATGAATGCCGCTGGCGCCGGCTTTGCGTGCGCTCTCAATAGACGGTTCCGCCAGCGTCGACACGATTATCCCGCCAGGCTTTACGACGGCCCAGGAGCGATCCTGCGTCTCGCCAGCGACCAGATCGAAGACGAGATCAACCTTGCCGACAATATCCTCGAACCGCTCGTTTTTGTAATCGATGGCCTGATCGGCGCCCAGCGAGCGCGCGAATTCGAGATCCTCGCCGGAAACGGTGGTCGCAACGAACGCGCCCTTTGCCTTTGCCAGCTGGACAGCAAAATGGCCGACCCCGCCAGCCCCGCCATGGATCAGGACGCGCTGCCCGGCCGTCAGTGCACCGTGGTCGAAAAGCCCCTGCCAGGCGGTGAGCGCTGCAAGCGGCACCGCCGCCGCATGCAGGTGGTCCACGGACTGTGGCTTGGCGGCCATTTCGATTGCCTTCACCACAACATATTCAGCTTGGCCACCGCGATCCGGTCCCAGCATCGCATAGAACGGATCGCCTTTTTTGAGCGTGTGCGCCCTCGTGCCGCAGAGTTCGACGGTGCCGGAAACGTCACGGCCAAGCGTTATCGGCAGTTGGTCCTTCTTTCCGCCTCCGGATCTGATTTTGTAATCAACCGGATTGACGCTGCTGGCATGGACCTTCAGCAAGACCTCATCATCGTGCGGCTGCGGAAACGGAGCGTCCTCGAGTGAGAGAACGTCCGGTCCGCCAAATTCGTGGATGCGAACGGCTTTCATGGTCGCCATCATCGTACTCCCGTGTCAGCTTTTTCTCCCCCTCACCGCGAGCTATGGGCATGCGGAGAGCCGGGGCATGTGACCAAACAGCTGAGATGGCGGAAGGTTCAACTCGATCGCTGTTTTTGGAAGCCAGGCAAGGTCCTCGAAGCCGCCTGGAGGAGCGACCACCCGTCATTGCCAAGGGCTCCGCTTCCAGGCCGAACTCCTGACAGCAAGCCGGAGTCCCCTCTCCGCCTGCCATATGCGCGGCAGGTCAATCTTGGATTTGGAACCGATCCAAACGGCGCGACGTTGGGTCAAATCATGATTGGCAAGATCGGAACCCGAGATCTCCACGTCACCCATGAAGAGATCGGCCCCGCGGCTGGGCGGCCGATCGTCTTGGTGCATGGCCGGCCGACAACATGCGCTGCTGGGTCGGCGTCACTTCTTCTGATCGGAGCGATAGGGACCTCCTTCTGAAGGGACGTCGCCGCGCGGCATCCAGGAGGCTACGGTGGCGAAGGTGGATGAAAGCGATCCCCAAATCCTGCAGATCATGACCACAGAGCATTTTGTTCTGCAGACCGCACGGGCGGCCACGATTCAGGAAGCGAGCCAGCGTGCGAACCTGTTCCTGACCAGCGTTTCGAGCGCCGCGATCGCCCTCGGCTTCGTCGCCCAGGTCACCCGCATGGGAGGGCCGTTCGTGCTGTTCAGCCTGATTTTGCTCCCTTGCCTTTATTTCCTGGGTTTGGTCACTTTCGTGCGTGCGGTGCAAGTCGCCATCGAGGATATGGTGCATGCGCGCGGGATGGCCCGGATAAGGCATTATTACGTCGAGCATGCGCCCGTCATGGAGTACTATCTGATCCATTCCACCCATGACGATCAGTCGGCCGTGCGCGTCGACAAGGGTCTTAGATCTTCGCCATGGCAGTTCTTCGTGACTGCCGCAGGAATGGTGAGCGTGATCAGCAGTGCCATCGCCGGGGTTTTTTCCAGCGTGGTCGTGACATCGGTGATCGGCCCGGCGATCCCGCTCAGCGTGATCGTGGGTCTGTTGATATTCGGCGCGAGCATCCTTTTGCTGCGGCGATACCACCTACATTCCTGGGCGGCGGCGGAGCAAAAATTGGTGGTGCGCTTTCCCGACGCTTCAAAAGAATGACTTCTTACCTGACCTTTCGGGTGGATCGGCCGGACGTTCACTCGAGCGCAACCAAGGTTGAACAGGACTCCAGCTCGCGCAACTGACTCGCGGGTCCTTAGACCTGCATCACCGCGCGGCTGTGGCGCGCGATGACGTTCTCCTCGTCGGTTGCAACCACGCGCACTTCCACCTTGCTGTCGGGACGGCTTATGATCTCTGCATGGATGTCATTGGCCGCCTCGTCGAGCGCCATGCCGAGCCAAGTCAATTTATCGCAGATCGTCTTGCGGATGGACGATGAGCGTTCGCCGATGCCGGCGGTGAATACGAGACATTCGAGACCACCCATGGTGTTTGCGAGCGCGGCTGCTTCCCTCGCGGCACGGAAGGCGAAAAGCTCAATCGCCTCGTGGGCGCGCGGATGACTGCTTGCCTCCAGCGTGCGCATGTCGCCCGAAATGCCGGATACACCGAGCAGTCCGGATTTCTCATAGAGCATTGTCTGCAACTCGTCCGCTGCCATGCCTCTCTCCAGCAGGAGGTACAACAGCACCCCGGGGTCGATGGCGCCGCACCGAGTGCCCATGACAAGACCGTCCAGTGCCGAAAAGCCCATGGTGGTATCGACGCTTTTGCCCTCGCGCAGAGCGCAGAGGCTTGCCCCGTTTCCGAGATGAGCGACGATTGTCCGCTTCGCCGCGAGCGCGGGCGATATCTCGCTCAGCCGCCTGGCGATATATTCGTAGGAGAGGCCATGAAATCCGTAGCGCCGCAGTCCCTCCCGTTCATATTTTTGCGGAATGGCAAAGCGCCGCACCAACGGCTCGATCGTTTGGTGAAACGCGGTGTCGAAACATCCGACCTGTGGCAGATCCGGTTGCAATGCAGCTATCGCGCGAACCGGCGCGATACTGCGAGGCTGGTGCAAAGGCGCGAGTGCGGTCAGCCTGTCCAATGCCTCGATGGTGGCGGGCGTCAGACGGACAGGTTTGCTGAACTCCTTTCCGCCATGCACGATACGGTGGCCGGCGCAGATCAGCTTTCTTCCACCAAGTTCCCCCTGCACCAAACTCAGTATTTCGCCTATGCCCGCCTCATGCGGATCGTCCGCGGTGAACTGCCTGTCGCACTGCACTGTTCCATCGGCCGCTTTCGCCGTGAGCCTGGGCGCGTCGCCCAAATCCAGAGTGCCGCGCGAAACGAGCTGCTGGCCGTCTGGCGAGGCAAGATCGTATAGGGCGAACTTGACACTGGACGAACCGGCATTCAGCGCCAGGATCGATTGGCTCATCGACCAGCCTTTCCCCCGCTCGCAGCCGGCCAACTCCATTTCTGGATCTCAGGCATGTCTTCGCCGTACTCGCGGACATAGGCCTTGTGCCTTGCCAGCCTGCCGTCAAGGTCCGCGGCGAGGCTTTCCGCCCGTTCGGCCAAGCCCGGCACGCGTGCGATCGCGGCA
This sequence comes from Mesorhizobium sp. B2-5-13, assembly GCF_006440535.1. Lineage (NCBI taxonomy): Bacteria > Pseudomonadati > Pseudomonadota > Alphaproteobacteria > Hyphomicrobiales > Phyllobacteriaceae > Mesorhizobium > Mesorhizobium sp. B2-5-13. Next base: position 67,906 of record NZ_VFUI01000017.1, read on the forward strand.
AGTGCGAGGTGGTAGCGATCGAGTTCGTTGAGCACCACCATGTCGAACGGCGTCGTCGTGGTGCCCTCCTCGCGAAAGCCGTGCACATGCATGTTGTCATGGTTGGCACGACGGTAGGTCAGGCGATGGATGAGATAGGGATAGCCATGATAGGCGAAGATGACCGGCGTTGTCTTCGTGAACAGCGCATCGAAAGCCTGGTCGGTGAGGCCGTGAGGATGTTCGGTGTTCGACTGCAACGTCATCAGGTCGACGACATTGACGACGCGGATTTTCAGATCGGGAATTGCGGAGCGAAGAAGGTCCGTCGCAGCCAGCGTTTCCAGCGTCGGAACATCGCCGGCACAGGCCAGCACCACATCCGGCTCCTCGCCTTTCGAAACAGTGCCGGCCCATTCCCAGATACCTGCGCCGGCCTTGCAGTGCGCTTCAGCGTCTTCGATGGACAGCCATTGCGGCGCCCGCTGCTTGCCGGCGGTGATGACATTGATGCGGTTGTAGGTTCTCAGGCAATGGTCGGTAATCCACAGCAGCGTGTTGGCATCCGGCGGGAAATAGAGCCTGACCGTGTCAGCCTTCTTGTTGGCGACAAAGTCGGCAAAGCCCGGGTCCTGATGGCTGAAGCCATTGTGATCCTGCCGCCATACATGAGAGGTCAGCAGGTAATTGAGCGAGGCGATCGGCTTGCGCCAGGCAAGCTCGCCAGAAGTTTTCAACCATTTGGCATGCTGGTTGACCATGGAATCGACGATGTGAATGAACGCCTCATAGCATGAGAACAGACCGTGTCGGCCGGTGAGCAGATAACCTTCCAGCCATCCCTGGCAGAGATGCTCGCTCAGCACTTCCATGACGCGGCCGTCACGGGAAAGATGGACGTCGTAAGGTTCGATGCGCTCCATCCATATCCGATCCGTGGCCTCGAACACTGCGTCAAGGCGATTGGAAGACGTCTCGTCCGGTCCCACCAGCCGGAAATTCCGCGCTTTGGCGTTAAGTCGAAAGACCTCGCGAAGATAGCCACCGCAAGTCCGTGTCGCTTCGGCAACGACGCCGCCGGGCCGAGGCACTTCGAGTCCCAGGCTTTTCCAGTCCGGTAGCACAAGGTCGCGCTTCAACAGCCCGCCATTGGCATGTGGAGTTGCGCCCATGCGCCTTGTTCCAGCTGGGGCAAGGGCCGCGAGTTCCGGCAGCAGATGTCCATCCTTATCGAACAGTTGTTCCGGTTCGTAGCTTCGCATCCAGGTTTCGAGGATCTTGCGGTGCTCGTCATTGCCGCGGGCGTTCGATACCGGCACTTGGTGCGAGCGCCAGAAACCCTCGACTTTTTCGCCATCGACCTCTTTCGGCCCAGTCCAGCCCTTGGGGCTGCGCAGGACGATCATCGGCCATCGTGGGCGTTCACCATGCCATCCTGAACGTCGGGCTTGCCCTTGAATGGAATGGATCCGATCGAGCACCGTGTCGAGCGTCCCGGCCATCGCCTGGTGCATGGCAACCGGCTCATGGCCTCCGACAAAGAACGGTTCGTAGCCGTAGCCGGTGAAGAGGTCGCGCAGCTCCTCGTCGTCCATGCGGCCGAGGATCGTCGGGTTGGCGATCTTGTAGCCGTTGAGGTGCAGGATCGGCAGGACGGCGCCGTCCGACGCCGGGTTCAGGAACTTGTTTGAATGCCACGCCGCGGCGAGTGGACCGGTCTCGGCTTCGCCATCGCCGACGATGCAGGCGACTGTCAGATCCGGATTGTCGAATGCGGCGCCGAAAGCATGGACCAGCGCATATCCGAGCTCTCCACCCTCATGAATGGAGCCGGGTGTTTCTGGCGCCACGTGACTTGGCACTCCACCTGGAAAGGAAAACTGCCGGAACAGTTTTCTCAGGCCGTCTTCGCCTTGGCCAATATCGGGGTAGATCTCGCTATAGGTGCCCTCGAGCCAGGTGTTGGCGACCATTGCCGGACCGCCATGTCCTGGGCCGCAGATAAACAGCACATCGAGATCACGCTCGCGGATAATCCGGTTGAGATGCAGGTAGACGAAATTGAGCCCCGGCGTCGTGCCCCAATGGCCAAGCAGCCGCGGCTTCACATGCTCGGCCTTCAAGGGTTGGCGCAGCAGCGGATTGTCGAGCAGATAGATCTGGCCAACCGAGATGTAATTCGCGGCGCGCCAGTAGCGGTTCATGAGGTCGATCCGTTCGAGGCTGATCACCTGCGTCGTCGCGGCGGTCTTGTTGTCCATCACCCATTCTCCAGCCTCGGTTCGCTGGATTTAACTGGAGCGGCTTGGCGCCCGAGCAAGGCCAAATTGGCAGCAAGCGGAAACGATTGAACAATTGGAACGACTGAAATTGCCCAGCGGCCGTCGTGCGTACGGAACCATCGCCCGGCACACGGGTTGTCTTCGACGTTTCGAAATAATCCAGGGAACGACGATGCGGATGTTGATGATAGTTGCCGCGCTTTCCGGAGCGGCCCTCACGCAGTCCCTCTACGGGCAAGCCATCAGCCCGCAGGTTCCCCGGATAACACCTGTTCCTCAGATGACACCCTTGGAGCCCCAGCCGGACCAGATACCGCAGCCCGGGCAAGGGGCTGCTGACCAGAATTTCACTAATATTGCCGTTGTCGCCGTCGAGGATCTGCCTGCGGAAATCAAAGCGCAGGCGGAAGCGGTGATCACCCAGACCAGTGCGGGAGATCTGCTGCGGCTGCAGAACTCCATCGATGCATCGCCCCAGGCAACAACGGCGCTGAGGGCGAACGGGCTCAACTCTTCACAGGTCGTGGCCGCCAACATCGATGGCGATGGCACGCTGACCCTGATCATCCAGACCACAACTTGATCGGCACCCGGAATGATGCGGTCGCGCCGTGAAGCAATGAAACGCAGATATCGCCGAGAGCCGCCATGGCCGAAGCCGCTGTTCGCAACTTCACCATCAATTTCGGACCGCAGCATCCGTCGGCCCACGGGGTTCTGCGGTTGGTGCTGGAACTGGATGGCGAGATCGTCGACCGTGCCGATCCGCATATCGGCCTGCTCCATCGCGGCACTGAAAAGCTCATAGAGTACAAGAACTATCTGCAGGCCCTGCCTTATTTCGACCGGTTGGATTACGTCGCGCCGATGAATCAGGAGCATGCCTTCTGCCTCGCCGCCGAGAAATTGCTCCAAATATCGGTGCCAAGGCGTGGGCAACTTATCCGCGTTCTGTTTTGCGAAATCGGCCGGCTTCTGTCGCATCTCCTCAACGTCACGACCCAGGCCATGGACATAGGCGCCCTGACGCCGCCGCTCTGGGGTTTCGCGGAGCGTGAGAAGTTGATGGTCTTCTACGAGCGCGCCTCCGGCGCCCGCATGCATGCGAATTATTTCAGGATTGGAGGCGTGCACCAGGACCTGCCTGCCGCGCTTCTTGACGACATCCGGGATTTTTGCGACCCGTTCCTCAAGGTCTGCGACAATCTTGACGGCCTGCTCACCAACAGTCGTATTTTCAAGCAACGCAATGTCGATGTTGGCGCGATTGGCCTCGATGACGCCTGGGCCTGGGGCTTCTCCGGCGTAATGGTACGCGGATCCGGGGCGCCATGGGACCTGCGCAAGGCACAGCCATACGAATGCTATCCCGAGATGGATTTCGATATTCCCGTCGGCAAGAACGGAGACTGTTACGATCGTTACCTGGTTCGCATGGAGGAAATGCGCCAGTCGGTCCGGATCATGAAGCAATGCCTGGAAAAGCTGCGCGCACCTGAAGGCCAAGGGCCTGTGGCGATTCCGAACCAGAAGATCACACCGCCACCGCGCGCCAAGATGAAACGATCGATGGAAGCGACCATCCACCATTTCAAACTTTATACCGAAGGCCATCGCGTGCCGGCCGGAGAAGTCTACGCCGCCGTCGAAGCGCCGAAAGGGGAATTTGGCGTCTATCTGGTTTCGAACGGAAGCAATGTTCCCTACCGATGCAAGATACGTGCGCCGTCCTTTGCCCACCTGCAGGCGATGGATTTCCTATCCAGGGGTCACATGATCGCCGATGTCGCCGCAATCATCGGATCCCTTGACATCGTCTTCGGCGAAATTGATCGCTGACAATGCGCGGATCCGATCGATTGCCAATCTCCGATTTCGGCCGGCGGAATTTTTTCGTAGGCCGAAAACGTGAATGCTCCCGCATTTCCTCCCGCTACAACTTTGTACCGGGCGCTCCCGACCCTACCATCGATGGCTTCATCGCACGCTTCGGATCCCTTATTCCTCGTCATCCGGCTCCAGCAGGCCGATCAAGGCGGCCACGCGGGTCCCGGGCAGCGGCCGTCCTTCGCTCATCAACGCCTCGTCTTCATTGAGCCACGCCCAGGCTTCGCGAAGCTCCTCGGCGGAGGCGCCGGTTGCAATGATTTCCGCGACGGTAGCCTCCTCGATTGGACCGAGCACTGAAGTCACGTCGTCCTTTGTCAAAGCCGTGCGCATGTACGATTCCCTCCAGGGTGATCCAGGGATCAACGCCCGCGAACCATCTGCCGTTCCGAGGGAATAAATTTTAACGAACAGCTCTTGACGGAAAAAAGGCGAATTACCAAATCGATTTCGCCGACGCCCAACGGGTCGGCAAGTCAAGGGGCGCCGCTTCCTTGGCGCTCCTCCTATGTTGCTCAATGGAGGATATAGCTATGAGAACCGCTTTCGACTTTTCTCCCCTGTTCCGATCGAGCATCGGCTTCGACCGGATGTTGAACGCTCTGGATGCCGCCAGCCGCATCGAAACGATCGACAACTGGCCTCCCTATGACATCGCCAAGAACGGCGAGGACGATTACCGCATTACGATGGCGGTGGCCGGCTTCTCGCAGGAAGAACTGACCCTCACCCAGGAGCAGAACATGCTCGTGGTGTCTGGTCAGAAGACTGGCGAGGATAAGGGCGACGACAACAGCCAGTACCTGCATCGCGGCATCGCCGGGCGTGCGTTCCAGCGTCGCTTCGAACTGGCCGACCACGTCAAGGTCGTCGGCGCTGCCCTGGTCAACGGTCTGCTGACGATCGATCTCAAGCGCGAGATTCCTGAAGAGATGAAGCCGCGCAGAATCGAGATCGCAGCCGACACGACGCTGCCCAAGGGCGCGACGAAGCAGATCGAGGCCGAGAAGAAGGCCGCCTGAGATCTCCGCACGGTGCCGGGCATCGCCCGGCACCGCCGAGATGATTTTGTCACCGAACGACCGAAAGGAGAAAATCATGAGTGTCCGTGATCTGATTCCTTGGGGCCGCGGCAATGGCGACCAGGCCCCCAGCCTTTTCCGCGACGGTGAGCGCGATCCGTTTCTGTCGCTGCATCGGGAAGTGAACAGGCTGTTCGACGATGTTTTCCGCGGCTTCGGCACAGGTCTGCCGTCTATTGGCAGGACCGTGTTCGGCCAAAATTGGCCGAGCGTCGAGATCTCCGACAGTGAGAAACAGATAAAGGTCACCGCCGAGGTGCCCGGGCTGGAGGAGAAGGATATCGAGGTACTGCTCGAAGATGGTGTGCTGACGCTCAAGGGCGAGAAGCAATCCGAAACCGAGGACAAGGACAGGCAGTTCTCGGAACGCTACTACGGCCGCTTCGAGCGCCGCATCCCGCTCGGCTATGAAATCCGCGGAGACCAGGTCGAAGCCCGCTTCAAGAACGGCGTGCTGACCGTGGCCTTGCCCAAGACGGAGAAAGCGCAATCGCAGGTCAAGCGCATCGAAATCAAGAGCTGATTGGACAAGCTGGTTCAGGTCGAACTCGAATGGCGCGCTGGTTGAACTCGCCGGGCCGGATCGCCGGCCATCCTTACGATCGCCGGCAGCATCTTTTGCGGCGAGGAGCTTCAGCGGCGCGCCGCCTCCCCCACGGAGACCGCACATCGATAACCGGACGGCTTTCGACACCGCCAATATCGTGGCCGGTCTGGTCTTCTGCTGTCACCCTGGTTTCTTGGCTTCACGGGAACCTCCCATGCCACATGGAATGCTTGGATCGTGGGCGTCGCCGTAGTTGTCGTCGCCGGGGCCGTACTGTTTGCCTTCTACGAGCGGAAGAATGGATCAACCTGGTCCTCGGCGTTTGGGCCATAATCGCGCCGTGGGTCCTGGGCTTCTCAACAGTAGCGGCTGCGATGTGGGCACATATCATCGCCGGTATCGTAGTCGCGCTTCTGGCGCTGCAAGTCTCTGGTTCGCCAGTAATCATCCACTGTCGACCGCCTGAGGTGGCGAGGGTCCGGGATTCTTGCCGGGCCCGCCGCTTGTGAAGTGAACAAGACCGCTGAGAGGGTTAGGGGCCTGATGAGACGCCGTTGATCAGCTCTTCGCCACGACTCTGATTGATCCAGTGCGGCCAAGAACGTCAACGACCACCTGAGAGCCGGTACGACGGAGCGCCACGTCCACCGATCCGGCACCCAGCGAAAGCCGCCTCAGGACGATTTGATCCAGGAATCTCGGCAAGACAGGAGCGTCAAAAACGACAAACTGCGATTTCGGATCGAATTCGAGGCCGAGGCAAGCTTGCACGAAAAGCAAGGGCGCAGCGGCCGCCCATGCCTGGGGATTGCAAGCGACCGGATAGAAGGTCGGTGCTTGGGCACTTTGGCGAGGGAAGCCGCAGAATAGTTCTGGCAAGCGGCGCAGATCGAGATATGTCGAGGCGGCGAACAGACCTTCGAATATCTTTGCAGCTTCATGTCGGAAGCCATATCGAGCGAAGCCGGCGGCGATCAGCGCGTTGTCATGCGGCCAGACAGAGCCATTATGATAGCTCATTGGATTGTAGCGGGCCTCTGTCGCAGCGATGGTTCTGATACCCCAGCCTGTAAAAAAGGCGCGCTCCGTGAGACTCTGCACCACAGACCTTGCTCGCTCGGCACGTGCGAGACCGGTGAAAAGCGTATGGCCGGCATTTGACGAACGTACCCTGCAGGGGCGCTTGTCCCCGTCGAGCGCAAGCACATATGTGCCGAGTTGCTCGTCGAAAAAGCAGACGTCGAAGCGATCGCGCAGGTCCGATGCCTTGGCTTCGAGCTTGTTGGCTCGCGCCGAATTGCCGAGCCGACGAGAGATCGCGGCCGCCGCGCACCATGCTCCGTAGACGTATGCCTGCACCTCGGCGAGTGCGATCGATCCCTTCGCAAGTGTTCCGTCCGCGTGAAAAACAGAATCGCTGCTGTCCTTCCAACCCTGGTTTGCCAAACCATCGGGCGTCAACCGCTGGTACTCAACGAAGCCGTCTTTGTCGCGGTCACCGTAATCGTCGATCCAAGCGAGAGCAGCTTCGATATTGGGCATCAGACGCTGCAATGTGTCGAGATCGCTTGTCCTCTCCAAATAGGCACCTGCCAACATGATGAAGAGGGGCGTCGAGTCGACGCTGCCATAGTATCGACGGAACGGCACCTCCCGAAGCACCGCCATTTCGCCATGCCGCAACTCGTGAAGGATCTTGCCAGGTTCCGCATCCGACACATGATCTAGCTCGGTTGCCTGATTGGCTGCGAGATAGAGGAGCACGCCGCGTGCTATCGAGGGGTCCAGCCAAAGCATCTCCATGGCAGTGATGAGAGCGTCACGCCCGAACACGGTGCTGAACCATGGAATGCCAGCATAGGGATAGGGTCCCTCAGGTGTTTGTGTGATCAGCATGTAGAGGTCCGACACACTTCGGTGCACCGCCTCATCAAAGATTTCGTTGGAGGTCGTTATGACGGCGGCCTTCGATGTGGAATGACGCAGTGCCCGCCGCGCATCGCGAAGCGCAATAAAAAAGGTGCGGCGAGGCGACTCGTCGCCAATTTCCTTCTTGTCACAGCCGACATCCAGGAAAAGCGAATGTGTCTCGTGAGGTGCGAGTTCTATCACAAACGTGGCCTGTTCACCGGTGAGCGTCGCCGGCACGGGATCGAAGGACAAAATGGTAGCGCGCCGCACGCCATCCAAGCCCACGTAAGCAAGCGCGACCCGGTTACCGGCCACGTCCGGTTGACAATCCTCTCCGCGCTGGGGCCGCGGCGTGCCCCGGACTTCGAACAGGTCCGCGAAATCGGATGCGAAAACCAGCTCAAGCTGGAGACGATGCCGAACTTCATCGAAATTGCGCACAGCCAGCCGCTCGAAGCATCGGGCGCCCCACAATAATCGTGACCGGCGGAGATGAATTAAGTCGTGCTTCAGCACGCGAACGCCTTCAGCATCGAAAATGTCTGGATTGGTTAGATCGCAAGTCAAGGTCGCATTGTCGTCGCGCAATGTCGAACTGAGCAGCATAGGCCTGGCGCCATTGATTGTCAGACCAAGATGCGAGAGGTAGCGTGTGTCGCGATAATAAATCCCATCCGGGCTACCAGGTCCCGAGAGGACGTCGCCGTTACGGTCGAAGACGCCGAAAATGTCGTCATGCTTGAGTGTTCGGGGCCGGCGCTCCTGCAGTGAGGGGACGAAAAGCTGGGCAAGATGCGTAACGCCAGATCCCCCGGGAAAAGGTGCATGGGAGATCGCTTCAGCACTCACGGATTGCATCGCTGAGACCTCTAACTTCAGCTGACACTTGAGCGCCCCTGGCGCGAGCCATCGCAGCGCCTGATGATAGCGCGACAAGGCGATCATAAATCGACACGTAGTCGAATGCCATACGCTCGGCCGAGAACCGTTCTTCGAAAACAGCCCGGATCCGTCGCCGATCCAAATTGCCGGCCGATCTTATCGCCTCAATTCCCTCGTCGACAGTTCTTACGACAAACCCCGACACCCCATGGTCAATCACCTCGGATACCGCGCCTCGATCGAACGCGATTACGGGGGTTCCGCACGCCATGGCTTCGATCATCACCAACCCAAAGGGCTCGGGCCAGTTTATAGGAAAAAGCAGTGCCCGGGCGTTGCCAAGGAAATCAGCCTTGTGGTGTTCATCTATTTCGCCGAGGAATTCCACATTGGGATGTGTGGCGATCATGGGCGAGATTACGTTCTCCCAAAATAACCTGTCCTGCTTGTCGATTTTGGCCGCGATCTTCAATGTCATGCCAGCACGCCTGGCGATCTCGATCGCTGTCTCTGGACCTTTTTCCGGAGAAATACGGCCGAGAAACGCCAAATAATCGCCCGAGGGATGCATCGTCATCGGCAGTAGATCGCACGGTAGTCCATTATAGACTGTTCCGGCCCAGTTGACGGGCGGCATCGGGCGACGTTGTTCTTGCGATATCGATACCAGCGGCACGTCGGGAAAGCTTTGATAGAACGGATACAGGTCAGGAAGATCAAGACGTCCATGCAGGGTCGTGAGCGCAGGAGTTTGGAGGGTATTGAGCAGGGGGAACTGCAACAGATCAGTGTGAAAATGAATAACATCAAACTCGTCGGCAACCCGCCGAACGCGATCGAGCATTACAATGTGATGAGGAATGGGATCCAGAACGGTCGGATCAAGCCTCAAGGCCCGGTCGCAGCATTTTACCAGCCGCGCCGAGCTGTGCGAATCCCCACTTGCGAAAAGCGTGACCTCATGACCGCGACGGACAAGCTCCTCGGCAAGATACGACACGATCCGCTCGGTACCACCATAGAGTTTTGGGGGAACACTTTCTGTTAAGGGTGCGACTTGGGCAACCCTCATCGGTCCAGTCCATTTGTATCGTTCACCCAATTCGGTGCACCCACTTCCGGCTTTTCCGAACCGAACACCGCAGAATCCAGATTGTTCCGGCGCTGAGCGCGCCTGTCTTGCCGGCGGCCAGATGCTCGCGGATCGGCAGAAGCGGTTATGCGGAACATCAAAACCTCGTCTCCAGGCGCGCTATTTTCTGGAGCAATGAAACAATTGCCCTGAGCCGTAGTTCTTATGTCCAGCAATGACGATGGGTCGGCAGCGGGAGCACTGGCGGAGCTTCCCACGCGGATGTGCGGTTCTGACCAGGAGGATCAATCATGTTCGTGAATTCGACGAACGGTCATGAGCTTCAGTCCAAAATGCGCGGTTTCCGCCTCGACCGATTTCGAGGCAATCCCAAGCTGGCCGCGAGAGGCCCCGCCTGGAGCTTTTGTCGATCCTACTGGAACTCGCTCCAGGCCCATACGTTCCGAGTCGATCCAAGGACGACGCGAACGCTCAAAAATCACCACGACTGAGGTGAACGTCATGGCATTTTCGATTGAAAGTCCGGCCTTCCGGGACGGCGACAGGATTCCGGATGAATATGTGCGTGACGGGGAGAACCTGTCGCCCCCGCTGACCTGGAAGGAAGCGCCTCAGGGCACTCGAAGCTTCGTCTTGATCGTGGAGGACCCCGACGCTCCCTCCGGGATCTTCCGCCATTGGGGCATCTACGACATCCCTGCGGAACGCGACCGCTTGCCGGAGGGTACGACGGCCGGCGCCAAGACCGAAAGCCTTGGCTATGGCGTCAATGATTTTGGCAACCCGCGCTACGATGGACCGCAGCCACCCAAGGGCCACGGTGTCCATCACTATCATTTTCGCCTCGCGGCCCTCGATGTCGAAACGCTGCATTGTGGCGAGAAAGCCAAGGTCGCCGACATATTGGATCGGGCAAAGCCACATGTGATCGCACAGGCCGAACTTGTCGGCACCTACGAGAGGGCGTGATGCATCGCGTTCCGAACAGACGCCTGCCACCATCATGCTGTGGGCGGACCTGATCGGTGACCTTCTGCCGGACGGCGTGCTCAACATCGTCAACGGCTTCGGCCTGGAGGCCGGCAAGCCACTCGCTTCGTCGAACCGCATCGCCAAGATCGCCTTCACCGGCGAAACCACGACCGGCCGGCTGATCTCGCAATATGCCAGCCAGAACCTCATCCCGGTGACGCTGGAACTCGGCGGCAAGTCGCCCAACATCTTCTTCCAGGATGTCACCGCTGAAGACGACGACTTCTTCGACAAGGCTATCGAGGGCTTTGTTATGTTCGCACTCAACCAGGGCGAGGTCTGCACCTGCCCCAGCCGAGCCCTGGTGCATGAGAAGATCTACGACAAGTTCATGGAAAAGGCGCTGAAGCGCGTCGAAGCGATCGTCCAGGGCGATCCGCTCGACCCGGTCACTATGATCGGCGCGCAGGCGTCGAGCGAGCAACTGGAGAAGATCCTGTCCTACTTCGACATCGGCAAGAAGGAGGGCGCCGAAGTGCTGATCGGCGGCGAGCAGAACCATCTGCCGGGCGATCTTGCTGGCGGCTATTACGTCAAGCCCACGGTGTTCAAAGGCCACAACAAGATGCGCGTCTTCCAGGAGGAGATTTTTGGGCCAGTGGTGTCGGTCACCACCTTCAAGGACGACGACGAGGCCTTGGCGATTGCCAACGACACACTCTACGGTCTAGGCGCTGGTATCTGGAGCCGTGATGCGAACCGCTGCTACCGGTTCGGCCGCGCCATACGCGCCGGTCGCGTATGGACCAACTGCTACCATGCCTATCCGGCACATGCGGCGTTCGGCGGCTACAAGCAATCGGGCATCGGCCGCGAGAACCACAAGATGATGCTCGACCATTACCAGCAGACCAAGAACATGCTGGTCAGCTATAGCCCGAAGAAGCTCGGTTTCTTTTGAGCGTCGTCGGATAGAAAGCCAAGGGTGCAGCCGTTATGGCCGCGCCCTTATCGGCTCGGGAACTCTGGAGGGAAAGCAGGATGCTTGAAAAGATCTCGCTCGGGAAAGTCTCGGCCACACCTGGAGCCAGAACCTTCCTGGCGGAAATCATCGCCGACCACGGCCCGGTGCTGTTCCATCAGTCGGGCGGGTGCTGCGATGGATCATCGCCGATGTGTTACTCGCAAGGCGATTTCATCGTCGGCGACCATGACGTGATGCTGGGGTAGATCGGCGACACCCCGGTCTATATCAGCGTCTCGCAATGAAGTGTGGAAGCACACCGATCTCATCATCGACGTGGTGCCTGGTCGCGGCGGAATGTTCTCGCTCGACAACGGAAGAGAGAGGCGGTTCCTAACGCGGTCGACAATCTGCGCGGCTCAGGCGAGGGCTTAATGAACTGCCGTGGCGTTGCGCGCCGGGAAATGCCTGCGGCGACGGCGGACGCACGTCGCTCGACGGGCGGGCAAGGCTCATAAGGTTCCTCTTTGTCTCAGCGCAACGAGCATCGATGAAACAAGGCGCAAGATGTCCGCTTCCAAATGCGGACAAGCGGCATGAAACCCACATTCAGCGACGATGCGACGATGGACAGACTCATGCACGGCTCGCCAGCAGCTATTCGCGTCGTTCTTCAGCATGGCATGCTTTGCGTAGGCTGCCCTATCGCGCCGTTCCACACCATTTCAGACGCGGCACGGGAGCACAATCTGGACGAGGAACTGCTCAGTCGCGATCTGCGGACCGCAATCGAAAGTAGCGACTGACGTTAGCTCTTCTGTTCGCGGCCTTCCGCGATCAGAAGCAACCGGTGAGGCTCGACTACAGTCACCTTCTGCCGCCCGCTTTTGACCAATCCCTGGTCTTCCCAGGCCGAGAGCAAGCGGCTCACCGTGTGAAGCGTCGTCCCTGTCATTTCGGCGATGTCCTGACGCGAGATCGGGAAGTCGATCACGATGCCTTCCTCCGTCTTTTTGCCGGTCTGCTTGACCAGCTTAAGCAGTGCATGGGCAACGCGCTGGTCCACTTGTTCGGTGGACATCTCGATGACGCGCGTGTGGGCGTCCTGCAGCCTGCTGCCCACGGCCTTGTAGGTGTTGGCACTGAAACTGGGAAAGTCGGCAGCGAATGTCGGCCACAGCTGGCTTGGCCAGGCAAGAGCGACGCAATCGGCCGCGGCGATCGCATTTGCCGGATAGGTGGTGCGGCCCAGTGCGTGGGCAATGCCCATCAACTCGCCTGGACTTATATATCGCACGGTTACCTCATGGCCGTCCGGCGTCGATTTCACCACGCGCACATGCCCGTCGAGCAGCAGGAAAAACGAATGGGCTTCCTGCTCCTGTTCGAAAACCGACTGGTCCCTGGCAATCCTCAACGACGTGGCCTGGCCGACGATGCGGTCGAGCTCGGCAGCCGATAGCCCCTCAAAGACAGACAACCCGGCGATCAGTGTGCGATCAAGGCTACCCAACGATGCCCCCCAAATTTGACCATGACCACAAAGCGTCCACGCCAGCCTGACCGGAGAGTGTCACGGACAACTGATGGGCGGCAAGGGGGCGATGCTGCTCGACGTCTGGGCGACGCTGTGGTCGCCACCTTCTTCGACTATGTGACTTGTTCGGCGGAATGTCTTTCAGCCGCTTGAAGAGCAGAGACGGCAGCAATCAGCTCTGACGGAAACGGCTCCAGTTGCTCCATGCACATTTCACCCAGAAATTTGCGCCAACGCAAATCGCCAGATTGTCCAGTGACGTAGAACAGGCGCGACGGTTGATGCCGTGATGAACCCAAGAAAGGACTTCCCAATGAGATTGCCTCTTGTTGCCGCTGCCGTCGCTCTTCTCGCCCTCGCCGGCGCCGCAAGCGCCGAGGAGCATGTGGTGCAAATGCTCAACAAAGGTGAGAAAGGTGCGATGGTGTTCCAGCCGGCCTTTGTGCGTGCAGTACCGGGGGACACGGTCAAGTTCGTGCCGACCGACAAAACCCACAACGCTGAAATCATCAAAGGCATGCTGCCGGACGGCGCTGACGCCTTCAAGGGGAAGCCGAGTGAGGAAATCACCGTGACCCTCACCAAGGAGGGTGTCTACGGCGTGAAATGCGCGCCGCACTATGGCATGGGCATGGTGGCGCTCATCGCCGTAGGCAAGCCCGTCAATCTGGAAGCCGCGGAAGCCGTCAAGCAGGCCGGCAAAGCCAAGACAGTGTTCGCGGATCTGTTCGCGGAAGCGGCAAAGGCCGCCTCCAACTGACCTGCTCTCTTCCAAAAGATACCCTCCGGTTCACGATCTCCGGAGGGAACGGCCGAACGGACCAGCGGAGAGGTCCAGTTCGGCCGATTTCGTTTTGGCGAAGACTTCGCCTCGGTTTTTATGACAACTACCTCCTGTTTCCTCCACCAGGTAGATGAATCGAACTGGATTTGCGCTAGCGCAAAGACGTTCGCGGCGGGAAGCCTAATATCTGGCCATAAATTGGCGCAGGCAAAGGAGATGGATATGCTTACGAGACGTGAAGCACTGCTGGGTTCGGTTTTTACCGCCGCCGCCGTCGCAACGATTACAGCCATGCCCGCTACGGCAAGCGCAAAGGAGGTGGCCGGATTGCCGCGTGAAAAGGTTGCATTGGTCGCGCCTCCTTTCGTTCACGCTCACGATCAGGTCGCGAAAGTCGGTCCGAAAATCGTCGAATTCACCATGACTATCGAAGAGAAGCCGATCGTCATCGACGCGGACGGCACGCAACTCAATGCGATGACCTACAATGGCTCCATTCCCGGCCCGCTGATGGTCGTGCATCAAGGCGACTATCTCGAACTCACACTCATAAATCCCGACACCAACACACTCGCCCACAACATCGACTTCCACGCGGCCACCGGCGCACTTGGCGGCGGCGGCCTGACACTGATCAATCCGGGTGAGCAGGTCACGCTGCGCTTCAAGGCAACCCGCGCCGGAACGTTCGTCTACCATTGCGCCCCCGGCGGCGCGATGATCCCATGGCACGTCGTGTCGGGCATGAGCGGTGCGGTAATGGTGCTGCCGCGCGACGGCCTCAGGGACGACAAAGGCAATCCCGTCCGCTACGATCACATCTACTATATCGGCGAGAACGACTTCTACATTCCTCGCGACGAGCAGGGAAAGTTCAAGAAGTTTGAAACCGCCGGCGACAACTACGACGACACCGTCAAGGTCATGCGCGGCCTGATCCCGACACATGTCGTCTTCAACGGCAGGCGGGGATCGCTGACGGGCGAGCATGCCATGAAGGCCAAGGTTGGCGAGACCGTCCTGATCGTCCATTCCCAGGCGAACCGCGACACCCGCCCCCACCTGATCGGCGGCCATGGCGACCTTGTCTGGGAGCAGGGCAAATTCGACAATCCGCCAGCCAAGGATCTTGAAACCTGGTTTATTCGCGGTGGCTCGGCGGGTTCGTCGCTGTACACCTTCCGGCAGCCCGGCATCTACGCCTATGTGAACCACAATCTAATCGAGGCCGTGGAACTGGGAGCGACCGCGCACTTCACGGTCGACGGACATTGGGACGACGACCTGATGACGCAGATCGAGGCACCACGCTCCATCGCGTCGTAGCGAGGATCTGATCCTGAAGCCAAGGCGGCCTTGCGGCAATTCCGCAAGACCGCCCATGTCGGGCGAAAGCCGATGCCAATCAACCCAATCATAGCCCTCGCAGCGTTCGCTTCTGCCGCGCTGGTTGCCATAGGAGCGACCACGGCGGCTGATTGGCTTTCGCCGCCTGGCGGCCGACTTGTCGCGAGCCCGGAACTGGTGCGCCTTGCCCCGGCGTCGTTCAGTCATCCCCAACCAGGTGAATTCCTGCAGGACGGACGTCCGGTGGCGGCGCCCGTCATGTTGGTCAGGTTGGGGGAACCGCTGGAAATCATGAAATATCAAGTGAGTGCATCGGAATACGGTCGCTGCGTGGCGGCCGATGTCTGCCAGCCCGCCGAAACCCTTGGCGACGGCAACTTTCCCGTGACCGGCGTGAGCCACATGGACGCGCAAGCCTATGCGAACTGGCTATCAACCCAGAGGGGCGAAGCGTGGCGGCTACCGACCGATGCGGAGTGGGCCTTTGCCGCCGGCGAAAAATTCCGGAGCGACGTAGAGGCCGGCATCAGCGACCCCGCCAACCCGGCTCTGCGGTGGCTCGCCCAATATCGCAATGAGGCTTCGCTCGAGCGCAAATCCGATCCTGCCCCGAGATTTCAGGGGGCCTTCGGTGTGAACGCAAAAGGGGTGGCTGACGTCGCCGGCAATGTCTGGGAATGGACATCGACCTGCTATGTCCACGCGTCGGTGACCAGCGACGGCACAAGGACTGCAGGTTCGGTGGAAAATTGCGGGGTGCATGTCGTTGAAGGATTCCACCGCACCTATATGTCGAACTTCATCCGGGACGGGAAGAGCGGCGGCTGCGCCGTCGGAACGCCGCCCGACAATCTGGGTTTTCGGCTTGTCCGCGAACGGCTCACCCTTGTCCAGCAGGCCTTCGGCGTCTCGGGCTTTCCTGATTTTGGCGAAGACAACAAAGTATTTGTGGAATGACAATGAAATCAGCCTTGACCGTGCGTCCGCTTGCAGAGCAGCCTCTGAACGATCCTGACGTCAATCGGGCGTTGATCGGGAGACTCGTTCGCGAATTCTATGCCAGGCTCCGGAAGAACGAGCGCCTTGGACCGATCTTCGCGCGCGCGATCACCGGCGACTGGGAACCGCATCTCGAGAAAATGACCGACTTCTGGTGTTCCGTCATTCTCAAGACCGGCGACTATCACGGACGGCCGGTGCCCGCTCATGTGAAACTCAAGGATATCACCGAAGCGGATTTCGATATCTGGCTGGACATGTTTGGCAAAACCGCCGCCGAGCTCTTTGCGCCGGAAACAGCAGCGGTGTTTATCGATCGGGCCGAACGGATAGCGACAAGCCTCAAGCTGGCGATGTTCTTTCGCATCGATCCGCCACGACAGACTGCTGCGGGTTGAGGGCCACTTTCTCTGCCGGATGCATCATCACGTCCACCAAGGCTGCAACTGCCGTTTGGTCAATGCGCCTACGGCAATTCAAGTCGCAGCGGTTTTCCGTCTGGAATGGCCATTGTGCGAGACTATGAACCGCCCTAACCGGATTTGACCAGTTGAATCGAAGCCTCAAATCCATCCCTCATGCCTGAGGCCGGCGACCTCAAGATCAGTGTTCCGCCGACCTGCTGGACGATGTTGCTGACGATGGCGAGACCCAGGCCCGATCCGTCTGCCGGAGAAGCACGTCGCGCGAAACGCTGCGTCAAGCCGCCGAGTTCCGCCGCCGGAATTACCGGGCATTCATTGATGACGCGCAAGCTGGCATCCTTGCCGATGGAGATCTTTACCGGCTTGCCCGATGCGCCATGTCGTACCGCGTTTTCGACCAGATTGCGGATGACGATCGCGAGCGCATCCTGGTCGATTTCGACCATTGGTGCATCCTCGCTGGGTCTAACAAGGTCGATCTCGCCCTGACCCCCAGCGCTCCGACCGAACTCTTCGACGACAAGGGCAGCGACCGAGCCAAGGTCGACCGGCTGTGATGCCGCCGCAACGCCGGCATCTGCCCTTGCCAGTTGCATCAGCTTTTCCGAAAGCCGGGCAAGATTGGCGAGTGACGCCCTGATCTGACGGGCGCGGTTGCCGACGTTGAGGTCAGGTGCTTCGGCGAGCAGGCGCTCTGCTTGCGCCAGGGCACCGGCTATAGGTGTGCGTAATTCGTGCGCCGCATTGGCTGTGAATTCCCTTTCTGCCGACAGAGCCATTCCAAGCCGCCGCATCAGGCTGTTCACGGACTTGGCGATGGCGGCCAGTTCCAGTGGAAGGTCTTCGGTGCGGATCGATGCCAGATTGTCGCCGTGGCGGTTAGCGATCTCGCTGCGCAACGTCAGAACGGGACGCAGGGAACGCTCCAGGATCAGCCAACAGACGATCGCCGCCAGTGGCGTGAGCAGGACCAGGGGCAGCAGGAAGCCGAATGCGGCTTCCAGTGTCTCCTCGTCTCGACGGCTTTCAAGCTCGGCAATCTGGATGAAAATCGTCCCGCTCACCGCCGCTTCGGTATAGATACGCCATCCCTTGTTCTCGGTGAAACCGGGAACTGGGATCAGCGAAAGCGGCGATGATGGCGCGTGATTTGAATGCAGCAGCACCAAGCCCTGCTTGTCGCGAACCTGGACGACCAGCCGGTCGCCGTCCTCGTCATTGTCGGCTTCCGCAAAAACCCGCGGCGCAGCCTGGGCATCCTTCCCGATGAGATCGTCTACCACTACCGGCAGCAGTCTTCTGGCTGCCTCTCTCATGGCGACGTCCATGGCTTCGTTGATTTCGCGATGCAGGGTGATGCCGCCGGCAATGGCCGCCACAAGGCCGTAAACCACCATCACCGCGCTGATAGCGACGACCAGCCGGCGCACCAGACTTGTACGACCGTTCATTGGGTCATCCCACGGTAGCCGACGCCGCGCACGGTGCGGATGGTGTCGCTGCCAATCTTGCGGCGCAAACGACTTATGTACACCTCCACCGCATTGCTTTCGATCTCCGCGCCGAACGCATAGAGCGCGTCTTCGATCTGAGCCTTGCTCACAATGGCGCCCGGTCGCTGCAGAAACTGTTCCAGCACCGCCCACTCGCGGCCGGTAAGCGAGGTGGAGTTGCCGTCGACGGTGATGTCGCGTCGTGCCAAGTCGATCTCGACCTTGCCAAAGCGGATAATTGGACTGGGTTTGCCGGTATAACGGCGAGCCACCGCTTGCAGCCGTGCCGACAGCTCTTCGAGATCGAATGGCTTGACGAGGTAATCGTCGGCGCCGCTGTTCAGACCCTCGATACGATCCGAGAGTTGGTCCCGCGCCGTGAGGATGATCACTGGCGTATCGGTTCCATCGCGTCGCAGGGCCTTCAATAAATCCTGCCCCCTCCCATCAGGGAGTTGGAGATCGAGCAGGATGAGCTGATATGAAATGACAGCCAGGCAGGTGCGGGCCTCGTCAAGCGTCTTCGACCAATCGACCGCATGGCTGGCGGCGGCGACGTGGTCGCGAACCGCTTCGCCAAGAATCCGATCGTCTTCGATTAAAAGAACCCGCACCTCTTCTCCATCCCTGTCCTGTCCGTATCGGACGCGGTGCTCGTTGCACCGAAAACCTTACACCAACCTGAACGCCCCCGAGGCCCGGATCTCGAATTGCGCTTCGCATTCAGGTTGCTGTCAGCTTGCACCGTGATGTTGGCCGCATCGGAATTGGCCGATGGAGACTTGAAGATGAAGACGATGATTTTCGCCACCCTGCTGCTCAGCGCAGCCGGAACCGCAACCGCCTTTGCCGGCAACAAGTGCGATGTACCTGCCGACCAGTGGCAGCCGGCAGAGGCACTGCAGAGCAAACTCGAGGCCCAGGGCTGGACGGTGCGCAACATCAAGTCGGAAAGCGGCTGTTACGAAGCCTATGCGGTCGACGGCAAAGGCAAGCGGGTCGAGACCATGTTCGATCCCAAGACGTTGGCTCCGGTCGGCAGCGACGCCGACGGCGACGAAGGCTGATCGACATGAACGCCACCGTTTCCTCCCGCCGGAACATGGTCAAGGTCTGGAGTCCTTATGTTCGCCTGTTTCACTGGGCGCTGGTGTTGAGCGTGACGGTGGCGTGGCTGTCGTCGGGGCTGATCGTGAAGGTTCATGAACTCGCCGGCTACAGTGCGATCGCGCTGGTCGCCTCGCGGCTTCTGGCCGGCATCGTCGGCTCCAGGTACACCCGATTTGCCCAATTCGTGCGTAGCCCAAGCGCCGTGACGTCCTATCTCTGCGACATCGCGGCGCATCGCGAAAAACGATATCTCGGACATAACCCGGCGGGCGCCGCCATGGTGCTGGCGCTGCTTGTCACGATCTGCGGCATAGCCCTGACCGGCTGGCTGCAGACCACTGACGCTTTTTGGGGCGTCGGCTGGTTGCAGACACTCCATCAGTTGCTTGGCAACACGGTCCTCCTTATGGTTGGACTGCACCTTGCCGGGGTGCTTCTTGCCAGCCTGCGTCATCACGAGAACCTCGTTCGCTCGATGGTTACGGGTAAGAAGCGGGCGCCCGAACCAGGCGACGCGACTTGAACAAACCGGCGGATCGCGTCGCCCTAACAGCGTCATGGCGTGAGCCTCCTGAATTCAGGAGCCCGCCGATCTTCCATCCGATGGATCCCGTCGAAATAATCCGTGAAAAGCCGAGCGAGTTGCCCGAATTCGATCTTCGGAATGGGTGGGCACGCCGAACGCTCAGACCGCGACGGAGTGCCTGGCCGTTCCGGCTTGGAGATACTTGTCAAATTTGGCCGCAATTGTCCTGACGAGAGGACGGCACTCTATCGGCACGACAAAATGATCGCCCTTGAGTTCAAGCAGCCTCGAGCCGGCATTGCCAAGCCGACTGGCCTGAAGAAGCAATCCCTGCCCAACATCGCCGAAGCACTCGACAAGTTCGATGGCCGGGAAGGAAAAATCGCACATCAGTCGCTCGATTATCCAGGCCCTCGCCTGGTCATCGAGGCTGAGTCGCACGCCGTGTGCCGTCGCCAATCGCCGGCCATCGACTACCTTCTCATATTCGCCAGTGGCCACGATGTTCTGTGCGTAACCCTGCTTGTATCGGCTGATCGAGGAAGGTCCGAACCCGATCAAGGTTTCACATTGATCCTCGGTATAGCCTTGGAAATTGCGGCGCAATTTGCCCGTCGCTGCCGCTATTGCCAGCGAATCGCCGGGCTTGGCGAAATGATCGAGCCCGACGGCTTGGTAGCCGGCCGTTTCAATCATCTCCGCGGCAAGTTGTGATTGTCCGAGGCGTTGGGCCGGATCCGGCAACCAGACCTCATCGATCATCGTCTGATGCTTTTTGAACCACGGCACATGCGCGTAGCCGAAAAGCGCCACTCTGTCGGGCGCCAGTGTCAACGCCTGTTCAACTGTCGTGGCGATGCTTTGAAGCGTCTGATGTGGCAGACCATAGAGCAGATCGAGGTTGACGGATTTCGTGCCGCGCGAGCGCACGCCGTCCACCACCTGCTTGGTCTGTAGAAAACTCTGCTCGCGATTGATCGCCTTCTGCACCCTGGGATCGAAATCCTGCACACCGAGGCTCGCCCTCGTCATGCCAATTTGCGCCAGCGCATCCAGGCGTGCCTCGTCCACGTCATTGGGCTCTATCTCGACACTGACGGTCGCATCGGCAAGAAACTCGAACTCGGCTCGCAGGCGCCTTCCAAGAGCCACAAGGTCATCGGGTGTCAGCATGGTCGGTGAGCCGCCGCCGAAATGGACCGCGCGCACCCTGCCTTTGCCGCTGAGGAGCTCCGCGACCGTCTCGATTTCGCTGTGCAGGGAGCGAAGGAAACTCGCCACCGGCGCGTAGTGGCGCGTCTGCTTGGTATGGCAGGCACAGAACCAGCATAGCTTGTCGCAATAAGGGATGTGCAAATAGAGCGATATTTCGTCGCCGGCGCCGATTGTCTGCAGCCAGCCGCGAACGACCATGTCGTCGATCCCCGCATGGAAATGCGGCGCGGTCGGGTAGCTGGTGTAACGCGGCACGTTCTCGCCCAAGCTGGCGGTCAGGTCCGGTCTCAACTCGCAGGTCTCTGGCTTTTGCATGGCCTCCAGTTAGGTCTCATCTGGCTGCCGGAGCTTTGATTTTGATCAAGGTGCCGGGAAAGAACTGACGCAACCATGGTCGAAAAAGCGATGCTGTCTGGCGGCATCCGATGACAGGTGATGCGATGGCCGTGCGACGTGACGTTCACAACTCCGACATTCCGGTGCTCTGCCAATCTTGCGAAGCACGGCATCGCGGGGTCTGTGGTGCGCTCGATCCGGATCAGTTGGTCGACCTGGCGAGAAACTCTTCCAAGCACAGCGTTCAGCCCGGAATCGAACTGGTTGGCGACGCCGAGGCGATTGACAGCTTTTCGAACGTGCTTTCGGGCGTGGTGAAGCTGACCAAGACTCTTTCGGACGGGCGCCAGCAGATCGTCGGTCTTCAGTTCGCGCCCGATTTTCTGGGGCGTCCATTCAAGCTCGAAAGTTCGATCAACGCCGAGGCCGCGACGGATGTTTCCCTGTGTTCTTTTCCAAAGACGGCAATCGAGCGAATGATGAAAGTGTCGCCTGAGCTGGAACACCGCCTGCTCAAACAGACACTCAAGGAACTCGACCAGGCCCGTGACTGGATGGTGACGCTCGGGCGCAAGACGGCTTCGGAAAAAGTGGCAAGCTTCCTGCTCATGATTGCAACGAACATTGATCCGACCAATGCCCAAGACACCGGATCGGCGACATTCGACCTACCGTTGACGCGGTCCGATATCGCCGACTTTCTCGGCCTGACAATAGAGACGGTCAGCCGTCAGCTGACCAGGCTGCGCGCTGACGAAGTGATCCGTATCGAGAACAACCGTCACGTTTTCGTGGAGAACATGAACCGCCTGGAACAACGTTCCGGCGCCTGATGCAAGTCGCTCAAAAGTGGCCCGGTTCTGAGACGACGAAATGCCGAAATGCATAGAAACAGAGAAAAAGCGCGTCGCATGAATCCGTTTCGACGCGACGCGCTTTAGCCGAGAAACAGAGAAAAAGCGCGTCGCATGAATCCGTTTCGACGCGACGCGCTTTAGCCGACCTCGCTTGCGGGAATCAGCGGAAGCACATGCTCCCTTTCAAAGGCCACGTGCCGGCGCATGCTGTCAAAGAAGCCGCGCAGCATGAAGCCGAGCGCTTCGGGGTTGGCGATGACGGCTCCATGCCCGATCTCAAGCAGAGCGTCCGTCAGATCCTGGGCCGAACACTCGTCCTCGACATGCTCGGCTTTGAGGCGGCGTATGGAGGCACCTCGAGCGCCTTCATTGATGCTGTCATGCGCAAACGCCGGGAAGATATGTTCTTCCTCATAAGCGTGGCTTCTACGCAGCAAAGGCACGAGCTCATTTGCGACCAGAAGGCATTTCAGCCGATCCACCCGGGAAGGCAATCCGTCGGCAATAGCCTCCAGCTCGTCGCATAGGCGCATTTTTTGATCATGCCAGCGAGGAACGTCCAGACACGGTACGCGCCCACCTTGAACGCATGCTTCAACGACCGGACAGGCTTCCGGTTTGTCGCACCTGACGACAACTGACGATTTGCCACGGGCCATCGGAACCTCCGCGCATGAAACCAATGCGCAAGATTGTCCGAGTGGCGAAGTGTGGACTTTGACATGGATCAAGGCGCCGGGCGGCTAGTCGCGGAATTGATGCGGCAGAGGGTTCACATCCGCACATCAGATCCGCGCTCGGGGACACGTCATGAAATTCGGCAGAGAGATCTTCGCCTTGGGCTTGTTCGCATTCGCCGCTCTGGCGGCGGCAGGCTTCGGCACGGACGAGCCCTTCCGGCAACATATGTGGGTGCTGTTTTTCGTACTACTCGGCTTCACCGCCATTTTGCTCCGCAACTCGAACTTCGCACCCGCTACCCCGATCGATCCATCGGCCTATTTGGACGGACCCATCCGCTATGGCGCCATCGCCACCGTGTTCTGGGGTGTCGTCGGCATGCTTGTCGGCGTGATCATTGCGCTACAACTGGCCTATCCGCAGCTCAACATCCAGCCATGGTTCAACTTCGGCCGCCTGCGCCCGGTGCACACGTCGGGCGTCGTCTTCGCCTTTGGCGGCAACGCGCTTCTGTGCACATCATTATATGTCGTCCAACGCACCTGCCGCGCGCGGCTGTTCGGCGGCAATCTGGCCTGGTTTGTGTTCTGGGGCTATCAGCTCTTCATCGTCATGGCCGCTACCGGCTACCTGCTCGGCATCACCGAATCCCGGGAATATGCCGAACCCGAATGGTACGTTGACATCTGGCTGACCATAGTCTGGGTCGCCTATCTCATCCTATTCCTCGGCACCATCCTGAAGCGCAAGGAACCGCATATCTACGTCGCCAACTGGTTCTACCTGTCCTTCATCGTGACCATCGCGATGCTGCATGTCGTCAACAACCTGTCGATGCCCGCCTCGTTCCTGGGTTCAAAAAGCTACTCGGCATTCTCAGGCGTCCAGGATGCCCTGACGCAATGGTGGTACGGCCACAACGCGGTCGGGTTCTTCCTGACGGCCGGCTTTCTGGGCATGATGTATTACTTCGTGCCCAAGCAGGCTAACAGGCCGGTCTACTCCTACCGGCTGTCGATCATCCACTTCTGGGCGCTGATCTTCCTCTACATCTGGGCCGGCCCGCATCACCTGCATTACACCGCCCTGCCCGACTGGGCGCAGACGCTTGGCATGGTGTTCTCGATCATGCTCTGGATGCCGTCCTGGGGAGGCATGATCAACGGCCTGATGACGCTGTCGGGCGCCTGGGACAAGATCCGCACGGATCCCATCATCCGCATGATGGTCGCGGCGATCGCATTCTACGGCATGTCGACCTTCGAAGGCCCGATGATGTCCATCAAGTCGGTGAATTCACTGTCCCACTACACCGACTGGACGATCGGTCATGTTCACTCGGGTGCGCTTGGCTGGGTCGGCCTGATCTCGTTCGGCGCACTCTACTACATGGTTCCGAAGCTGTGGAACCGCGAACGTCTCTATTCGCTGCGCCTCGTCACCTGGCATTTCTGGCTGGCGACACTTGGCATCGTGGTCTACGCGGCCGTGATGTGGGTCTCCGGCATCATGCAGGGCCTGATGTGGCGCGAATACGACGAGCAGGGCTTCCTGGTCTATTCCTTCGCCGAATCCGTGGCCGCCATGCATCCCTACTACGTGATGCGTGCCATCGGCGGAGCGATGTATCTCTCAGGCACGCTGATCATGGCCTGGAACATCACCATGACGATCCTCGGTCACCAACGCCAGGAGGCTCCCATGCCGGGCTCAATCCCAACCCTTCAGCCCGCGCAGTAAGGAGCCATTCCCATGAGCTTGATGGACAAACACTCGGTCATCGAGAAGAACGCGACACTTCTTCTGGTCGGCTCGCTGCTGGTCGTCACAATAGGCGGCATCGTCGAGATCGCACCGCTTTTCTATATCGACAACACGATAGAGAAGGTCGAAGGCATGCGGCCCTACTCGCCGCTGGAGCTGGTCGGCCGCAACATCTACGTGCGCGAAGGCTGTTACCTCTGCCACAGCCAGATGATCAGGCCGTTCCGCGACGAGGTCGAGCGGTATGGGCACTATAGCCTGGCGGCGGAGTCGATGTACGACCATCCCTTTCAGTGGGGTTCAAAACGTACCGGTCCGGATCTGGCGCGTGTTGGCGATCGATATTCCAACGAGTGGCACACACAGCACCTGACAAACCCGCAGTCGGTCGTGCCTGAATCGATCATGCCGAGCTATGGGTTCCTGAAGGATACACCGCTCGACGTCAAAGACTTTTCAACACATCTCGTCGCGAACGCTGATGTCGGCGTTCCCTACACGGCCGAGATGATAGCGAACGCTAATGCCGATCTGAAGGCCCAGGCTGATCCTGCCGCCGACACGACGGCGCTCGAGAAGCGCTATCCCAAAGCCAAGGTCGGCGATTTCGACGGCAACCCAGCCCAGGTCACCGAGATGGACGCGCTGGTCGCTTACCTGCAGATGCTCGGCACGTTGGTCGATTTCAAGAACTACGACGAATCCGCAGGATACCGTTAGGAAAAAGCAATGGATTACAACGCGATGCGGCAATTCGCCGACAGTTGGGTTCTCCTTTTCATGGCCCTGTTCTTTGTCGGGGCGATCGTCTTCGCGCTGCGGCCAGGTGGCAAGAGTCAGGCAGACGAAGCAGCCCGAATCCCCCTGAAGGACGACTGACCATGAGTGATGAACATATCGACGATGTGTCGGGCGTCTCCACGACTGGCCATGAATGGGACGGGATCAGGGAGCTCAACAATCCCCTCCCGCGATGGTGGGTCATTACCTTCTACATCACCATCGTCTGGGCCATCGGCTATACGATCGCCTATCCGGCGTGGCCGATGCTGAGCTCTGCCACGAAGGGCGTGCTTGGCTATTCCAGCCGAAATGAGGTCAAGAACGAGCTTGCCGCCGCCGACGCTGCCAAAGACAAATATGTGGCGGCAGTGCAATCGAAATCCGTATCTGAAATTCTGGCGAATGACACTTTGCGCGAGTTTGCGGTCGCAGCCGGCGGAGCCGCATTCAAGGTCAATTGCACCCAATGCCACGGGTCCGGCGCCGCGGGATCGAAGGGCTTTCCCAACCTCAATGACGACGATTGGCTTTGGGGCGGCAAACCGGACCAGATCCAGCAGACCATCACACACGGCATCCGCTTTGTCCCGGACGCCGACACGAGGGTTTCGGAGATGCCGGCCTTCGCCGAAGTCCTTACAGCGGAACAGATCGCGCAGGTCAGCACTTTCGTCGCCAGCTTGTCCGGCAGCGTCGAAAACTCCGCCTTGATCGCTCCGGGCGCCAAGGTGTTCGCGGAGAGCTGTGCCGCATGCCACGGTGACAATGCCAAAGGTAACCGCGAAGTGGGTGCGCCTGACCTGACAGACGCGATCTGGCTCTATGGCTCCGGCGAGAGCGCGATCGCGGCACAGGTCCGCGCGCCCAGGCAGGGTGTGATGCCTGCCTGGGGAGCGCGCCTGGGTGAAACCAAGGTCAAGGAACTCGCCGTTTACATCCATTCGCTTGGCGGTGGGGAATAGGAAACGGGGGGTCTATTCCCTGCCCTTCGCCGCCAAAGCGACGAGGCCCGGCCGTGCCGGGCCTCGACTGTTTTGTTGACCGCTGGCGGATTGACTTGCGTCAACGAAGTCCGGGCCACCATGCGTCAAACCTATCCAGATCATAAGCTACGCGTCTGGAGATACCGTGGACCAAACACAGATAGAACGGCTTGAGGCAGAGCCGGTCAATTCCGCCAAGACACGGCAGCCGCTTTACGCCGCACGCAAGAAGATCTTTCCCAAGCGCGCTGCTGGTCGCTTTCGCCAGTTCAAATGGCTGGTGATGGCCGTTACCCTCGGCATCTATTACCTGACACCATGGCTGCGGTGGGATCGCGGCGCTTACGCGCCAGACCAGGCGGTTCTGGTGGACCTCGCGAACCGCCGCTTCTACTTCTTCTTCATCGAAATCTGGCCGCAGGAATTCTACTACGTCGCCGGGCTGCTCGTGATGGCCGGGGTCGGCCTCTTCCTGCTCACGTCAACAGTCGGCCGCGCCTGGTGCGGCTACGCTTGCCCGCAGACGGTATGGGTCGATCTGTTTCTTGTCGTAGAACGCGCGATCGAGGGAGATCGCAATGCGCGCATGAAACTTGACGCTGGCTCGTGGACAGCTCGCAAGCTCGCACTTCGTACGGCCAAACACCTAATCTGGCTGGTCATAGCGGTGGCGACAGGTGGAGCATGGATATTCTACTTCGCCGATGCCCCAACACTCCTGCGGGAGGTCTTCACCGGGACCGCGGCAGCCGTCGCCTATGGCACGATCGGCATCCTGACAGCGACTACCTACACTTTCGGCGGGCTGATGCGCGAACAGGTGTGCACGTACATGTGCCCTTGGCCGCGGATCCAGGCAGCCATGCTCGACGAGAGTTCGCTGACGGTCACCTACAATGACTGGCGGGGCGAGCCGCGTTCGCGGCATGCCAAGAAAGCCCAGGCAGCCGGCCTTCCAACCGGGGACTGTGTTGATTGCAACGCCTGCGTCGCCGTCTGCCCGATGGGCATCGATATCCGCGACGGTCAGCAACTCGAATGCATCACCTGCGCGCTGTGCATCGACGCGTGCGACGGCGTCATGGATAAGCTCGGCAGGGAGCGCGGGCTGATCTCCTACGCCACCCTTACGGACTACAACGCCAACATGGCTCTGGCCACGGCTCAGGGAGCGTCGCCCATCACACCTTCGCTGATCAGGGCCGGTGACGGGCGGTTCTCCGAAAAGGTTGTGCATTTCCATCTGAGGAAAATCTTTCGGCCACGCACCTTCGCCTATATGGGCCTGTGGTCGATGCTTGGAGTTGGATTGGTCTACTCGCTGCTGACGCGGGACCGGCTCGAAGTGAATGTCCTTCATGACCGCAATCCGCAATTCGTCACGTTGTCCGATGGCGCCATCCGCAATGGCTACACGGTCAAACTGCTCAACATGATTCCAGAGCCGCGGACAATCGTCGTCACGCTACAGGGGCTCGACGGCGCCGAAATGAGCCTGGTCGGCAGCGACCTTCCGCCGGGGCGCACCTTTGCGATTCCTGTCGAACCCGACCGACTGAAAACGCTGAAGATTTTTGTGCGCATGCCAGCTGCTCGGATTCAGGGCGAAACGCAGAGCTTCAAGTTCGTCGCCGAGGACAAAGCGTCATTCGAGTCTAACCAGTACGTCGCCACCTTCAACGCGCCGGAGATCAGCAAATGAGCACCGCGACACAACGGCCCCGCGAATTCACCGGCAGGCATATGCTTGCCGTCATCCTGGCTTTCTTCGGTGTCGTCATCGGGGTCAACGTCTTGATGGCCACACTGGCAAACACAAGCTGGACAGGCCTCGTGGTCGAGAACACCTATGTCGCCAGTCAGCAATTCAACAAGAAAGCCGAGCAAGGCCGCGCCCAGGCGGCACTCGGTTGGAAAAGCCTGTTTGTCATCTCGGACGGAGACGTCCGTTACAGCCTGGCTGACGCCGCCGGCAAACCGATTGCGTTGCACAGTGTCAAGGTGATGTTTCGCCATCCTGCCTATGAGAAGGAAGACGAATTAGTCATTCTGACTTCCGGGAACGCACAGGAATTTGCAGCGCGCCATCAGCCAAAAGACGGGGTCTGGATTGTGGAGGTGGACGCCGACGCAGGGCTCTCCGAGCCGTATCGCGAGGTTCGACGGCTGATCATCGCTCACGGTGAAATCCAATGAGCTGCTGCGCACCCGGAGCTGAATCCGTACTGGATCTCGGTGGTCCGACGGCGAATTTGCCGTCAAGCCAGGAGATCCGCCTGGCAAGCCGGGCGCTTGGCGACGGAATCAATCAAACCGATCTGTCGGTGCCAACGGTCCACTGCGGTGCCTGCATCCAAACCATCGAGTCTGCGCTCGGCACACTCGATCGGGTCGAAAGCGCGCGCGTGAACCTTTCCACAAAAAGGGTCTCCGTCCGCTGGCGTGACGGTGCGGTGCCACCACTGGCAAGCGTCCTCGCCGACCTGGGCTATCAGGCCCACCTCTTCGATCCTCAGGCCGAAGCACGGGACGAAACGCTGTCTGAATTGATCCGCGCCGTTGCTGTTTCCGGCTTTGCCGCCGGCAACATCATGCTCCTCTCCGTCTCGGTTTGGTCCGGGGCGCAAGGTGCAACGCGTGACTTGTTCCATTGGGTATCGGCGCTGATCGCCATCCCGGCGCTGGCGTTCGCCGGCGGCATATTCTTCCGCTCGGCATTGAATGCATTGCGCCATGGTCGCATGAACATGGACGTGCCGATTGCCGTAGGCGTCTCGCTCGCTTACTCAATGAGCCTCTACGAAACAATCAACCATGGCGTTCACGCCTATTTTGACGCTTCGGTGTCGTTGCTGTTCTTCCTGTTGATCGGCAGAACGCTCGACCATGTCATGCGCGAACGCGCGCGAACCGCTGTGAACGGGCTGTCGCGGCTTGCCGCGCGTGGCGCAATGGTCGTACGCGCCGATCGCTCTCGCCATTACCTGCCCGTTGAGGAAATTGAGCCCGGAATGCAGATCCTTGTGCCTGCGGGCGACAGGATTCCGGTTGACGGCAAGATCCTCAAAGGAGCATCGGATCTCGATTGCTCCCTGGTCTCCGGCGAGAGCAAGCCGCGACAGGCATCGCCCGGAGAAATCGTCCAGGCCGGCATACTCAATCTCACTGGCCCGCTGACGATCGAGGCCATGGCCGCCGCGAAAGACTCCTTCCTGGCGGAAATGGTTCGGCTGATGGAGGCCGCCGAAGGCGGGCGGGCGAGGTATCGCCGGATCGCCGATCGCGTCTCGGCACTCTATGCCCCGGTTGTCCACCTCACCGCCTTTGCGACATTCCTCGGATGGATGGCCGCCACAGGCGACTGGCACAGGGCGATGACCATCGCGATCGCGGTCCTGATCATCACTTGTCCCTGTGCGCTTGGCCTTGCGGTGCCAATTGTGCAGGTGGTGGCTGCTCGACGCCTGTTCGAGAGCGGCATCATGGTCAAGGATGGCTCGGCAATGGAGCGTCTGGCAACGATTGACACAGCGGCGTTCGATAAGACCGGAACGCTCACGCAGGGACAGCCCCGGCTAGTCAACGCGCCCTCAATCGATCCCCACATGTTGGCTATTGCCGCCAACATCGCCTCAAACTCTCGCCATCCTTACTCAAAGGCCATCGAGGGCTCTGCCATTCTCGGCAGGCAGTCGAAATTCGATGCCATGACCGAGCATCCGGGATTCGGAATCGAAGCCATCTCCGAAGGAAGCACTTGGCGGTTGGGTCGGCGCGGATGGGCCGGATGGAAAACCAGAACCGGAGGTGAAGGCAAGCATGGCTATGGTGGAACGGTTCTGACGAAGGACGGAACCATTGTCGCTACCTTCGAATTCGAGGATGCGCTACGCGCCGACGCCAAGGCTGCCGTGGCGCAATTGAAAGGCGCTGGCGTGTCGATCGAAATGCTGTCGGGCGATACCGCGGGAACCTGTGCTGAAGTCGCTCGGACACTCGATATCGACGACTTCGTTTCGTGCCTCCTGCCGTCCGGCAAGGTCGAACACATCGAAACCCTCGCCAAGTCAGGGCACAAGGTTCTGATGGTTGGCGATGGGTTGAACGATACGCCCGCATCGAGTGCGGCGCATGTCTCGATCGCGCCAGCCACGGCGGCCGACATCGGCCGCAACGCCGCGGACTTTGTGTTCCTGCGCGACAGCCTCCTGGCGATACCGCTCGCGCTGGAGGTGTCCAGAAAAGCCGGACGGCTCATCAAGCAGAATCTCGCTTTGGCAATCGTCTACAATGCGGTTGCGGTGCCTGTCGCAATCCTCGGTCACGTCACGCCGCTGATCGCGGCGGCGGCGATGTCGATTTCTTCACTGCTTGTCATTGCAAATGCGCTACGCCTGCATGGCTTCGCACTGGGCCAACAAGCCCCGATTTCGGGTCTTCAAGCATCGGCACGAATGCCATGACGACACTCGTCTATCTTATACCAGTTGCACTGTTTCTCGGCACGTTGGGCCTGCTGGCCTTCCTGTGGGCGCTGAGGAGTGGTCAGTATGACGATCTTGATGGCGCGCCCGAGCGTATTCTGACTGATCAGGAGGACGCTCCGAACCCGTGAATGGCTGGAAGCAAGCTGGTGACCAGGCCAGGCATCGCTGCCGAAGCCAGCCGATGCATGACATCAGGTCAGGCGCCTTTCGCGGAGCGGTCGATCGTCGTGATGAATTGCGCCCGCTCGGCGCCGCCCGTCTTGATGCTAATCGAAGAGCAATTTTCAAATCCTCAGCGGTCACACCAAACACCCTGGCTCGATTGGTTTTGCTTGCACGGCAAGGGATGTTAATTAGGCTTTGCCGCGGGGCACCAATCCAGGGATTTCATGTGAGCGAAGCGCGCGATTTGTCGACAGGTGGGGCGATGCTGAAATCGGCGTTGTCGCAGATGTTCGACCAAGCTCCAGGATTCATGACCTTGTTGCGCGAGCCAGGTCACGTTTTCGAATTGACCAACGGTGCCTATCAACGGCTGATCGGTAACAGGCAGGTCATTGGAAAATCGGTGCGCGAGGCCCTGCCCGAGCTTGCAGGCCAAGGCTTGTATGAAATGTTGGACCAGGTCTACGAAACCGGTGAGCCCTACAGGGGCCGAGGGGTCAAGGTCACTCTGCGCAACAGGGACGACGAACAGGTCGAAGAGCGCATCCTGGATTTCGTCTACCAGCCTATCAGAGCCGAGGATGGCCACATCACCGCCATTTTCATCGAGGGCACCGATGTCAGCGAACTTTCTTTTGCAAACGCGGCTCTTCAGCTGCGCGAAGATCACTTGCGGTCGATCCTGGCAACGGTGCCGGATGCGATGGTCGTTATCGACGAGCAAGCGTATATCCAGTCCTTCAGCACCGCTGCCGAAACGCTCTTCGGCTATCGGGCAAACGAAGTCATCGGTCAGAATGTCAATCTTCTCATGCCGTCCCCCTACCGCGAGGAGCACGACGCCTACTTGCAACGCTATCTCACGACCGGTGAACGCCGCATCATTGGGCTCGGCCGCACCGTTACCGGAATGCGCAAGGACGGCTCGACTTTTCCGATGGAACTTTCCGTTGGCGAGATGCATCCCGGAACTGGACGATTCTTTACCGGCTTCTGCCGCGACCTGACCGAGCGCCACAGGGCAGAGGCGAGAATTCAGGAGCAGCAGATGGAACTGCTTCACATGGCCCGGTTTACCGCGCTTGGCGAAATGGCATCGACGCTGGCGCACGAGATCAACCAGCCGCTGACCGCGATCACGAACTATCTAAAGGGCAGTCGCAGGCTTCTCGAAGGCAGCACCGAAGCGAGTGCACCGATGCTGCGGGAGGCTGTCGAGAAGGCGGCGGAACAGGCGCTGAGAGCAGGAGAAGTCATTCGTCACCTTCGGGATTTCGTCGCCAGGGGCGAAAGCGAACGCCAGGTCCAGCGCCTGCCGGCTCTGATCGAGGAGGCCTCATCCCTAGCGTTGGTCGGCGCAAGGGAAATAGATTTGCTCGTCAGCTACAAGCTGGATCTTGCCGCCGAACTTGTCCTGGCCGATCGTATCCAGATCCAGCAAGTTCTGCTCAACTTGATGCGCAATGCGGTGGAAGCCATGCAAGGCGCGCTGCGCCGTGAATTACAGGTCACGACCGTTGCCCGCGAAGATGGCATGGCCGAGGTGAGCGTCATTGATACAGGCCCTGGCCTCGCGCCGGAGGTGTCGGCCCAGCTTTTCCAGCCCTTCGTCACCACCAAGAAACATGGCATGGGTGTCGGGCTTTCCATTTGCCGTACGATAGTCGAATCGCACGGCGGCCATATATGGGCTGAGGCGGTTCCGACGGAGGGCACCGCTTTCCGGTTCACCTTGCGCATCCTTGAAAGGGAAGAGGTCGCCGATGGCCGGGAATGATCTTGTGCACGTGGTCGATGACGACGTGGACGTTCGAAAATCGCTTGGTTTCCTTCTTGGCACGGCGAATTTCGCCGTACGGCTGCACGATTCGGCAACGGCCTTTCTCGACACGATGACCGGCAAGATCGAAGGATGCATTGTCACTGATGTGCGCATGCCTGGTATAGACGGCATCGAGTTCCTGCGACAGCTCAGGGCCCGGGGCCATACGGTTCCGACAATCGTCATGACAGGTCACGCCGATGTTGCCCTCGCCGTCCAGGCAATGAAGGAAGGAGCCGCCGACTTCATCGAAAAGCCATTCGACGACCAGATCCTGATCGACGCGATCCGCTCGGCACTCGATGGGGGCAAGCAGGTGGGCGCCACGCACCCTCAATCCGCTGAGATCGGCAGTCGCCTGTCGACTTTGTCGGAGCGCGAGCGGCAGGTCCTCAACGGGCTCGTGTCAGGGCTGCCGAACAAGACGATAGCCTACGACCTGGGCATCAGTCCGCGCACGGTCGAGATCCATCGTGCCAACGTGATGAGCAAAATGGCGGCCGGCAGCCTTTCACATCTCGTGCGCATGGCGTTGATCATGGAATCCAAAAGCTAAGCTGGACCTCCGACAGATTTGTCATGGCTGGCTGGGGTTCTTTCCGCCTGCCAATCGCGCCAATGAGTTGGCCGAATGTCGACAAGCGCGCCGGTCGCCGCATTCTGCCAGCCTTTGTCTGCCTTCCGGCAGGGAAACACAAGCGAGTGCCCGCCCTCCTCATCAAAGACGGCCAGTTCGAGGTCGCAGCCAGACGGCGCGCTTAGGATTTGCTTCCACATCGCAGCACGATCTTCACAAACGGCGAGCCGCGCATTGATTTGCATCATTTTTCGAGAATTCCGGGCTGCCATCCGCAGCTGCGTGGACGCCGGAAAAGGTGATGTGTGATCATTTGGCAAGCAGCCGACTTCTCCTACAGATTGATCCAACTCAATGCGCAAACCTCGTCGAGGCGCGAAAACTGGCGGAGGCTTCCAAGGAACAATCGTATGAACCACATCGTATCCCATACCTCGTTTGCTACCTTCAACCACGCGGCCCAGCAGGCGCAGCAATGGGTCAACGAACTGGCCAAGGATCTCGGCTGGAGCGAGCCAAGCGCCTATCGGCTGATGAGATCCGTTCTGCGTACACTGCGCGACTGGCTGTCGCCTGCAGAAATGGCCGATCTATCGGCGCAGTTGCCAGTCCTGGTCCGTGGCGTTTACTTCGATGGCTGGAAACCATCGCCGCCGGCGTTCGAGAGAACGAAGCGTGATTTTATCACGAGCGTCAGAGCCAGTTTCGGCCATGACGACGAGATCGATTTCGACGTCGCTATCAACGCCGTGTTCACGCTTCTCGACCGCCATATATCGCATGGCGAGATCGTGCAGGTCCGAAGCTCGATGAAGAAGTCGCTTCGTGAACTGTGGCCAGCGGACTGACCGATGCTCCGCGACAGACAGGATGCCGGAAGCTGGGCGCCTAACGGGAGAAGCTTTGGCTGCGAATCAATAGCGCAGTCTCGCTGGGCCACGTTCCTGGGCGGGTGGAGCCCGAAGCCTCAATGCCGGTCTCGCCCTCCTGACCGTTTGCAAGACGGGCGCCAGAGACCGTCCCAAGGACCATAACGACAGATTGGAGATTGCACCGATGCTGATCCGGATCCTTTCCGTACTGGAATGCACGACGTTCTTGACCGCCAATCGCGTTGGCCACTTGGCTTGCGCCAAGGACGGGCAACCCTATCTCGTGCCGATCTACTACGCCCACGCCGACAATCATCTCTATGCGTTTTCCATGCCGGGCAAGAAGATCGAATGGATGCGAGCCAATCCGCTGGTGTCCGTTCAGGTTGGTGAACAGGGTGAAGGACGCAGATGGAAAAGCGTGGTCGTCGAGGGCCGTTTTGAAGAGCTGCCGGATCGGATTGGCCACAAGCTCGAACGGGACCATGCCTGGGCGATGTTGAGCAAGCACTCCAACTGGTGGGAGCCCGGCGCGCTCAAGCCAGTCATGCCTTCGGACAGCGCACCGCATGTGTTCTTCCGGCTCCTTGTGCAGCAGGTGTCGGGTCGGGAAGCCGTGGAATAGCTGGCGCTTGGCTGGCTTGGTACGGCTGCTTTCTCGATCCGGGCAATTTGGCTGAAAGCTGCCCGCTGATTGGAGGATAGGTAGTTCTCCGTAGGGACATAACCGAATTCCGCAACACATGAATTGGCGCGATTGCTGTGTCACGGACAAAACCGGGGAAAACAGCCATGCACGCCTACACCGTCTCCAGAGTATTGCCTTCGCAATCCGATCAAATGAGCTTTCCCGCGGCATTCGATGGCACACAGCCGCAACCGGTCAGCTTCTATCCCGCAGGCTCGGAAATCTATGCCCAGGGCGAAAAGGCCGGAGCCCTCTATCAGGTCGAGTTCGGGGCCGTCCGTCTCTACCGCCTCCTCGCCGACGGTCGCAGGCAGATCAGCGCCTTTCACCTTGCAGGCGAGACTTTTGGCTTTGAAGCAGACGCCACGCATCACTTCTTTGCCGAAGCGATCAACATGACTGGTCTCCGTGCTGTCCGGCTCGCGGCCGGCGCGGATGTCTCGCGTAAACTGCTGCCGCTTGCCCTCAAGGGCCTGGTACGGGCGCAGGAGCATCTCCTGGTCCTCGGGCGTCAGAGCTCCATCGAACGTGTCGCGGCCTTCCTCCTCGATATGGCGGAGCGCCAAGGTGGATTGCAGCTTGTCGAACTGCCGATGTCGAGGATGGACATCGGCGACTATCTGGGCCTCACGATCGAGACTGTGTCGCGCGTGTTCACCAAGCTGAAGGACAAGGGCACGATACGTCTTCTCGGTCTGCGCAACGTCGAGATCGTCAGATACGATACCTTGCGCAATATCAGCGAATGAGCCGATTGGCTCGGATCGCCGGCATGCCGATTCGGCCGAGCGTGGAGTGCCCTGCCCTTGACGGAAATCAAAACGGCGCGAGCATTAGCATTTCACATGGCGTCGACCAGCAGAGGTGTTTCGCGGTCGGAGGGAACGAACCCATGAATTACCAGCGTTTCTTCGAGGAGGCGATCGACCAGCTCCATGCCGAGCGTCGCTACCGCGTCTTCGCCGACCT